>NZ_JBHVEG010000008.1:46429-75886 GCF_042802395.1 Promicromonospora sp. NPDC057488 | reverse complement strand
GCGGCGCACCCGTGTAGGGCCTAGATGCCCGCCAGCACGCTGGTGTCGCCCTCGGTCCAGGCGTTGTCGACGGTGACGCGCCGGATGAGCCAGCCCTCGCCACCGCGCACGAGCTCGACGTCGTAGCGGTTGGTCATCAGCACGTGACGCGAGTGGTCGCCCCGCGGCAGGTGCTGGCACGCGACGATCGCCTCCATGTGTGCGGTGTCGCCGTCGAGGGTCACCCGCGGGTTGCTCACCGAGTGCGTCGTGTCGAGCGCGCCGAGCGATTCGCCGAGCGCCGCCGCGATGGTCTCGCCGCCTTCGACCGGCGGGTACGCCTGACCGGCCTTGGCGGTCGCCGGGCCGAAGTCGGCGACGGCGTCGTGCGTGAAGGCGGAGGCGAGCAGCGCCCGGTCGCGCAGGTCGATCCCCGCCGCGTACCGGTAGAGGGTCTCCACCACCGCGAGCTTGTCCGCGGTGGCCTGGAGCGAGGTGATGCTGTCGGTGACCGACATGGTGGTTCCTTCGTCGAGGGGTGATGTGTTCTCCACGGTAGACCGCTATTCGACAGGTGTCGATTAGTTGGGCCGGTGACGAAGGGAACACGCCGGCCGCCTCCTGTACGGTGCGGTCATGGCCAGCGCTCACCCCTCGACGGCCGGGGAGGACCCGCGCTTCACGCGGTCCCGACGGGCCATCACGGACGCGCTGGCGGAGCTCCTGGGGCAGATGGGCCCCTACCCCTCGGTCGCGGCCGTGACCGAGGCCGCGGGCGTCCACCGCGCCACGTTCTACAACCACTTCCAGTCGGTCGAGGAGGCCGCCGTCTCCCTGATCCGGGAGGACTTCCGCGCCCTGCCGGCCCCGGAGCAGCCCGGCGCGGACCCGGCCGCCGTGGCGCTGGCGACGCTGAACGCCATGCTCGAGGTGCTGCGGCAGCGCCGCAACGTCTTCCTGGTGGCCTCGGCCTGGCGCTCACCGAGCGGGCTGACGGGGATCAGCGACCTCCTGGTGGACCAGGTGCACGACTTCCGGCGCCTGTCCGGCAGGACCACCGAGGACGCGGGGACCGACGTCGAGGACGTCTACACGGCCTGCGGGATCGCCGGCGTCCTGTCGGCCACCGTCGGCGGGAGCCTCGGCGACGAGCCGGAGGAGATCACCTCCCGGCTGTACGCCGTGCTGCCCGCCTGGATGCGGCAGCCCGCCACCTAGCCCGGCCCCGGATCCGACCGGCCAGGCCTCGGCACAGCGTGGCTCACTGAAAAATGATGTTGTGTTCTGTGAGTTTATGGAACTTTCTCTGTCGCGAACCTCGGCGCATTCGAGCACGCTGATTGACAGAACCGCACAGCATCGGCCATTGTTGCGGTCGCACCAGCCGCCCGCCCTCGACGACGAGGAACATCAGCGATGTCAGCTTCACAACTTGAGACTCTTCAGCACACTAGTTCACATTCCCCACCACGTCGGCTCAGCGACGGTCAGTTCGCCCTGCTCCTGCTCCTGCCCGGCGGTGCCCTGCTGCTCGGCGTCGTGCTCTACCCGCTCGTCGCGGCGCTGGTGACGGCGTTCTTCGAGCAGAGCCTGGTCGTCCCCGGCCGCACGTTCGTCGGCCTCGCGAACATCGTCGACGTCCTGACCGGCGACTTCCCCCGCCTGCTGTGGCAGACCCTGGTCTTCACGGTCGGCACGACGATCTTCCCGTTCGTCATCGGCTTCGCCCTGGCCCTCGCCCTGAACACCCGCATCCGCGGCGCCAAGGTGCTGCGCGGCCTCATGCTCATCCCCTGGCTCGTGCCCGGCGTCGTCGTCTCGTTCCTGTGGATGTGGATCTTCAACGCCAACTACGGCGTGCTGAACGCGCTCCTGGAGACGCTCGGCCTGATCGACGGACCCGTGGCCTGGCTCGCCCAGCCCGGCACCGCCATGACGGCGGTCGTGGTGGCCAAGACCTGGCAGTCCTTCCCCTGGATGATGGTCATGCTGCTGGCCGGCCTGCAGACGGTGCCCCGCGAGCTGCACGAGGCGGCGGAGATGGACGGCGCCGGCACGGTCCGCCGCTTCTTCTCGATCACGCTGCCCCAGGTCAAGGGCATCGTCGGCCTGGTGCTGCTGCTGGAGCTCATCTGGAACTTCCAGCACTTCGACATCATCTACGTCCTCACCGGGGGCGGCCCGGCCGGCGCCACGCAGACGTTCGCGACCGCCGTCTACGAGACCGCCTTCCACGGGTTCGACCTCGGGCACGCCGGCGCGCTCGGCCTGCTCTGGATGGTCCTGCTGATGGGCCTCGTCGTCGTCTACATCCGCTTCTCCGAGAAGGGAGAGGGCAAGTGAGCGCACTGACGCCGACCCGCACGCCCGCCCACCGTCCGCCGGCCGCGCCGGACTCCCCCGCCCCGGCGCGCAAGGTACGCCGCGGCGCGCTGCGCTCCGAGCGTCGCGGGGTGCGGATCTCCGCGTGGGCCGCCGTGGTGGTCTGCGGCGGGTTCGCCCTCCTGCCGGTCTACTGGCTGCTCGCCACCGCGCTCACGCCGCGCGAGCAGGTCTTCGCCTACCCGCCCCGGCTGTTCCCCGCGGCGCCGACGCTCGACGCGTTCGCCGCGCTGGCCGGCAACGAGCAGCTGTTCGTCTACCTGCGCAACAGCCTCCTGGTCTCGATGCTCACCGCCGTGCTGTCCGTGCTGGTCTCGGCGTACATGGGCTACTCGTTCTCCAAGTTCCGCTACCGCGGGCGCCGGTCGCTGATGTACTTCGTGCTGGCCTCGCAGATGTTCCCGCAGGCGCTGCTGCTGGTGACGCTGTACTCGCTGTTCAGCGCGTACGGCCTGCTCAACACCTACACCGCGCTGGTGCTGAGCTTCACCACGTTCACGCTGCCGCTGTGCGTGTGGATGCTCAAGGGGTTCTTCGACACCATCCCCGACGAGCTCATCGAGGCGGCCCGGGTGGACGGCGCCTCGCGGCTGCGGATCATCCACGCGATCGTGCTGCCGCTGTCGGCGCCGGGCCTCATCGCCGCCGGGCTGTTCGCCTTCGTGCGCGGCTGGAACGACTTCATCTTCGCCCTCACGCTCGCCGGCCCCGAGAAGCAGACCCTGCCGCCGGGCCTCGTGAACACGTTCGTGGGCGAGGCGTCCACCGCCTGGCCCGAGCTCATGGCCGCTTCCCTGGTGGTCTCGCTCCCGGTGGCCATCGCCTTCATCGCCCTGCAGAAGTACCTGGTCGGCGGCCTCACCGCCGGCGCAGTCAAGGGCTGACGGCGGGGCGCACCGTCGCCCCCGTCCCGGCCCCGCACCCCCCGTACGCCCACCCCTCATCGTGGAGGATTCCCATGCCTGCCTACCCCGCCCTCGACACCACCACCCTGTCCCGCCGTCGCCTGCTGCAGCTGCTCGGCCTCGGCGCGGGCACGCTCACCCTGGCCGCCTGCGTGCCCGAGGCCGGCCCCGCCGCGCCGCAGGCCGCGGGCACCGCCGCGGCCGGGGCCAAGACCGACTTCAGCTTCGCGTCCTGGTCGCTGACCGAGGAGACGGCCGCCCCGGCGATCCGCGAGCTGCTCGGCCAGTACGCGTCCGACAACGACGTCAAGGTCCGCGAGGTCTCCTACCCGTACAACGAGTACATCAGCCAGCTCACGCTCCAGGTCAAGGGCGGCCAGGTCACCGGCGCCGTGCACGTGGACGTCGCGTGGCTCGGCTCGCTGGCCGCGCTGGGCAAGCTGCAGGACCTCGGCCCGCTCGCCCAGGGCGCCGACTACACGCAGGCGGGGCTCACGGCGTCGCAGTTCGACGGCGTGCAGTACGGGCTGCCGTGGAACATCGGTGCGATCGGCCTCATCGCCAACTCCGGCCTCCTGGAGCAGGCCGGGATCGGCGAGGCGCCCACGACGGTCGACGAGTTCGAGGCCGCGCTCAAGGACCTCAAGAAGCTGGGCGGCGGTGTGGTGCCCTACGCCGCGTCCACCAAGGCGGCACAGCTCAAGGACGTGCTGATCTGGATGGAGACGTTCGGCAGCCCGCTGCTGGACGGCGGCAAGGTCACCATCGGCGACGACGCCAGCGTCGAGGCCGTCACCTGGTACAAGTCGCTCTACGACCAGGGCCTCATCGCGGCCGACGTCGACCGGTTCGACGCGCGGTCGCTGTTCGCCCAGGGCCGCGCCGCGATCTACGACGACGCGATCGTCGGCCGCGACGCCGTCGTCAGCGAGTCGCCCGACAAGAAGCTGGCGGACAAGCTCACGGCCTGGTCCCGCCCCGTGCTCGCGGCCGGCGACACGCCCCGCGCCTTGGTGTGGGGCGGCGCCCTCGCCGTCGTCCAGGGAGACGGCGCGGAGACCGCCGCCGACTTCGCGAGGTGGATGACGTCGGACGTCGAGGTCGCCAAGCAGTACTTCGCGGCGCGCGGCCTGCCGCCGGCCACCGAGTCGGCACTGGCACTGCCGGAGGTGGCGGACGACGCGTTCGGCGCGCAGTTCGCCGAGCGGATCACCGCCACGGCCACCACCAACCCGTTCTGGGTCTACCCGCAGTACGCCCAGATCGAGACCGTCATCGCCGAGCAGGTCCAGGCGGTGCTGGTGGGCAGCGCCGAGCCGAAGGCCGCCATGGAGAAGGCCGGCGCCGCCGCGCAGAAGCTGGTCGACTGATGCGCCGCCCCCACAACCCCGGCGCCCGGGCCGTCACGGCTGCCCTCGCGGCGGCCGTGACCATCGGTGCTGCCCTGCCGGCGTCGGCCGCGACGCACGCGGCGCAGGTCGACCAGCTGCCCTTCACCGTCGACTCGTCCAACCAGGCGGGCTGGTGGAAGCCGCTCGACGTGGTGGGCGGTGTCACCTACGTCGCCTACAACGCGCCCGGCCCCACGGCCGCGACGCACGAGGTGCACGTCGCCGCCCGCGGCGCCGACGGCGCCTGGACCGACGGCTGCCTGCGGGCGGCCGACGGCGCCTGCGTCACCTTCGCGGACGACAACGGCCACAACCAGCCCTCGATCGTGGTGGACGGAGACGGACACGTGCACGCGTTCGTCTCCATGCACCACGAGCAGTGGAACTACTTCCGCACCACGACGCCCGGCGACGTCACCTCGCTGGTGGACGTCTCGGCGCAGATGCCGGACCAGGACCTCGCCATCACCTACCCGGTGACCGCCCGCGGCGCGGACGGCGACGTCTACGTCATGGCCCGGGCCGGTGCGGACCAGCGCCAGGCCCGGACGGGCAACCTGTACCGCTTCGACACGTCGGCCGGCACGTGGTCGCGGGTCGCGGTGGTCGCCGACGCGGTGGGGCACTCGTTCTACCCGGACGACCTAAAGGTGGGCACCGACGGGCGCGTGCACGTGCTGTGGGAGTGGGGTCCCTGGCCCGCCGACCCGTCGCGGCACCTCGGCTCGTACGCCGTGTACGACCCGGCGGACGGCTCGTTCCGCGACGTGACGGGCGCGGCGCTCGCCACGCCGATCACGCCGTCGACGCCGGGCGCCGTCGTCTACCAGCCGTACGTGGAGGGCGAGGAGATCGGCTCGTACTGGCCCGCGCTGCAGACCGCGAAGCTGTCCGTGCACGGCGCCGAGCTCGACGGGATCGCCTACCGGTTCCGCACCGAGGGCGTCACCGCGTTCGACGGCTACGACGTCCGGTACGCCAGCTGGGACGGCGCCGCCTGGCAGCGCGAGACCGTGCTCGACCTGGCGGAGATCGGACCGGGCGTCGAGACGTCGGCGGCCATCGAGACGACGTCGGCGGGCGCCACCACGCGGGTGTACGCGGTGGTGGAGACCACCTCCTGCGTGACGGGCCAGCAGAGCGCCGTGGTGCGGGCCGAGCGGGTGCGCGGCGAGAGCACGTGGCGGTTCGGCACCGTGGGCGAGCCCCGGACGGGCGCGCAGCGGCTGAGCGCGGTGACCGGGCAGACCGGCACGGACCAGCTCTACGTCACGGTGCCGAGCGCCGGGCAGCTCTTCCACGCCACGCTCCCCCGCACCGGCGGCACCCCGGCGGGCACCACCGCGGCCCAGGTCGTCGCGGACCTGCGCGGCGAGGCCACCCGGGTCAACGTGGCCCGGGGCGCCGACGTGACCGTGTCCTCGACGCTGCGCGCCGACACCGGCGGCGGGCTCGCGGTGGACGGCTCCTGCACGGACGCCAGCCGCTGGATCTCCGCGCTCGACGACCCGCAGCCGGTGCTCACGGCCGACTGGGGCACCGCGACCGCCGTCGACACCGTGCGCGTGCGCAGCGGCTACAGCAAGGCGACCGGCACGGCCGACGTGCTGCGCGCCTTCTCGGTCGAGCTGCACACGGCCGACGGCTGGGTCCCGGTGGGCCAGGTCAGCGGCAACACGCAGGGCACGGTCACCCTCACGTTCCCCGCCACCACGGCCGACCAGGTGCGGCTGCTGGTCACCGACCCGTCGGCGTCGGCCACCGACGTCGCCCGGGTCTACGAGGTCGAGGCCCTCGCCGTCGACGGCTAGTCCCCGCTCCACCCCGCACACCCGCCCCGCACACCAGCACCAAGGAAACAAGGAAACAAGGAGAACATGCGCACCCAGACGGTAGAAGCCGACATCGTCGTCGTCGGAGGGGGCCTCGCCGGCGTCTGTGCCGCCGTCGCGGCCGCCCGGATGGGCCGGCAGGTCGTGCTGATCAACAACCGGCCGGTGCTCGGCGGCAACTCGTCGTCCGAGGTGCGGGTGTGGGTGTGCGGGGCGACCGCGCACGGCAACCAGCGATGGGCCCGGGAGACCGGGATCATCGGCGAGATGTACGTGGAGAACCAGTACCGCAACCCCGAGGGGAACCCGGTCTACTGGGACGACGTCGTGCTGGACACGGTGCGGCGCGAGCAGAACATCCGGCTGTTCCTGAACACCGACGTCCGCGAGGTGCGCGCCACGGGGCCGGACGACGCCCGGCGCATCGAGTCGGTGACCGGCTGGACCATGGCGTCGGAGATCCTGACGACGTTCACCGCGCCCGTCTTCCTGGACTGCACCGGCGACGGGCTCGTGGGCCACCTCGCGGGGGCGCGGTACCGGCTCGGCAAGGAGAGCCACGACGAGTTCGGCGAGGAGTGGGCGCCGCCGGAGGCGGTGCGCGAGTTCCTGGGCTCGACGCTGCTCTTCTACACGAAGGACCTGGGGCACCCGGTGAAGTACGTGGCGCCGGAGAGCGCCATCGACATCACGGGCACGCCCATCCCCGAGCACCGCATCATCCGCAGCGGCGACTCCGGGGCGCACTACTGGTGGATCGAGTGGGGCGGCGAGCTCGACACGGTCGATGACAACGAGCGCATCCGCGACGAGCTGCGCGGCGTCATCCTCGGCATCTGGGACCACATCAAGAACTCCGGCAAGTTCGACGCCGACAACCTGACCCTGGAGTGGATCGGCAACGTGCCCGGCAAGCGCGAGTACCGCCGGTTCGTGGGCGACTACACGCTGCACCAGGGCGACATCGTGGACCAGACCGAGTTCGCCGACGGCGTCGCGTTCGGCGGCTGGTCCATCGACCTGCACCCCGCGCAGGGGATGTACGCGCAGGGCGCCGGGGCGCTCCAGCGCTTCTCCGACGGCGTCTTCGAGATCCCCTACCGGTCCCTGTACTCCGTCAACGTGGAGAACATGCTGTTCGCGGGCCGCGACGTCTCGGCCACGCACATCGCGTTCGGCGCGGCGCGCGTCATGGCCACCTGCGGCGCCATGGGCCAGGCCGCGGGCACCGCGGCGGCCCTGTGCGTCGAGCACGGCACCTCGCCGCGCGGCGTGTACACCGACCACCTGGACGAGCTGCGCCAGACGCTGCTGGCCTGGGACGCTCCCCTGGTCGGCGTCGCGAACGCCGACGGGCGCGACCTGGCCCGCCGGGCCCGCGTCACCGCGTCCAGCACCGCGACGACCGTCGCGGCCCCCGTGGCCGCCGCGACCGGCGACCCCTACGACGACTTCGACGTGCACGACCTCGACGTCGACCTCGGCATCGCGCTGCCCGTGCACCCGCGGCTGGACAGCGTGGACCTGCTGGTCTCCGCCCGGAGCGACACGACGCTGCGCGTCGAGGTGTACTCCACCGGCAAGAAGCAGAACGTGGTGCCCGCGCACCTGGAGGCGGCCACCGACGTGGTGGTGCCCGCCGGCGACCACCGCTGGGTCACGGCCCACGTGCCGTTCGCCCCGGACACGCCGCAGAACGCCGTGGTGGTGCTGCGCGCCAACCCTGACCTGGCCGTGCACACCACCGCCGCCCTCCCGCCCGGGGTGCTCACCCTGGTACACCGCGTCGACAGCGACGACCAGAACGTGCAGATCAGCACCGACGAGCTGCTCGTGCAGTGGCCCACCAAGCCGCTGCGCGGCCGGTCGGTCGTCTTCCGGTCCGCGCCCGAGACCCGCGCCCTGGCCCCCGAGCGCGCCACCAGCGGGTACCACCGCAACCACGGCGGGCCGAACATGTGGGCCTCGGCGCCCCTGTCCGCCGGCCGCGAGGAGTGGCTGCGCCTCGACTGGGACGAGCCCGTCACCCCCGGCGAGGTGCGGGTCGTGCTCGACGACGACCTCGACGTCGAGCTGAACACGCTGCACCACCACCGCACCCCGCACGAGGTGCTGCCCACGCTGGTGCGCGACTACCGCGTCGAGGTGCTGCCGGCCGGCGACCAGGAGTGGGTCACCGTCGCGGCCGTCACCGACAACCGGCAGCGGCTGCGCGTGCACCCCCTGCCGGACGGCGTCGGCGCCGTCCGCTCCGCGCGTCTCGTGGTGGCCGCCACCAACGGCGCCGAGCAGGCCCGCGTCGTCGCGTTCCGGGTCCAGGAGCGATGATGCCCGTCGTGTCGCCGGTCCCCCGCCGCCGGGCGGGCACCACTACGCTGTCGGTCGTGCACAGGAAAGAGCGCACCGGGATCGTGGCGCTCGCCGTGCCGGACCTGGAGGAGCCGTACTTCGCCGAGCTGACGGCGCTGCTCGTGCGGCGCGCGGACCAGCGCGGACTGTCGGTGCTCATCCAGCAGACGGCCGGTGACCACGAGCGCGAGGTCAACGTCGCCAACGGCATCGGCCTGCCCCCGACGGACGGGCTGATCCACATCCCGCGCGCCCTGTCGGTGGCCGACCTGACGCGGCGCGCCACGCCCGGGCCGCTCGTGCTGCTGGGCGAGCACATCCTGGTCAGCCCGTTCACGCACGTCACCATCGACAACCGGGCCGCGTCGTACGCCGCGGCGGAGCACCTGGCAAAGGTCGGCTGCGGCCGCGTGGCGTACGTCGGCACCCGGGACGCGCGCCCGTCCGACGCCGCCGACCGGCGGTACACCGGCTACCGGGACGCCGTGGCGGCCCTCGGCCTGGCGCAGGACCCGGACCTGGTGGCGCAGGTCGACGCGTTCACGCCTGACGAGGGCCTGCGCGCGGTCGCGGACCTGGTGCGGCGTGGGGTCGCGTTCGACGGCCTGGTCTGCGCGAACGACTCCGTCGCGTTCGGCGCGCTGGTCGCGCTGGAGGCAGGCGGGCGCAGCGTGCCCGACGACGTGGCCGTGGTGGGCATCGACGACGTGCGCGGCGCGCGCTTCACCGTGCCCGCCCTGACGTCGGTCGCCCCGGACAAGGAGGCGCTGGTCGAGCGCGCGCTGAGCGAGCTCGAGCGGCAGATCGCCACCCCGCCCGGCGGCAACCTGCCCGTGGAGCACGTGGTGGTCGGGGCGCGCGTGGTGCCCCGGGCCAGCACGGCCCGGTGATCCGGTCAGTCCTCCGGCACGACGACGAGCTCGCCGACCTGGTCCGCCAGGGTCGCGCGTGCCGCCGCGTCCAGGCCGTCGTCGACCACCAGGCGCTCCACGTCGCGCAGGTCGACCACGGTGGTCAGCCCGACGACGCCCCACTTGGAGTGGTCGGCGAGCACGACCGCCTGGCCGCCGGCCGCGAGCAGGGCGCGGTCGGTCTCGGCCTCCAGGAGGTTGGGCGTGGTCAGGCCGGCCTGGAGGTCGATGCCGTGGGCGCCCAGGAACGCGATGTCGAGGTGCAGGTGCTCCAGCGAGCGCACGGCGACCGGCCCCACCAGGGAGTCGGACGGCGTCCGCACGCCGCCGGTCAGCACCACGGACTGGGTGTACGGCTCGTCGGACCGGTCGGGGCGGCGGAACACCTCGGCGACCGGCAGGGAGTTGGTCACCACGGTGAGCTCCGGCACGTCGCGCAGCTCCTGGGCCAGCACCCATGCCGTGGTGCCGCCGGACAGGCCCACCGCCATGCCGGGCTCCACCCAGGCCGCGGCGTGCCGCGCGATCGCGCGCTTCTGCTCGACCTGGTGGTGCATGCGCGTCACGAAGGTGCGGTCCTGCCGCGTCGTCTCGCTCTGCCGCGCAGTGGCGCCGCCGCGCACCTTGTCGAGCTTGCCGTGGTCGGCGAGCACGTCGATGTCGCGGCGCACCGTCATGGCGCTCACCCCGAGCTCGTCGGCGAGCTCCGCGATGCTCGCGGCGCCGCGCCGGGCGACCTCCTCGACGATCCGCGCCCTGCGCTCGGCGACCAGCACACCTACCCCTTTCGACGACCGGCTCAGTGTGCCACGAGCCGCGCACCGCGCCGTCGAACCGCGCCCTGCCCGAGGAGCTCCACGTGACCGTGACCGCCCCCGCCGACCTGCCGAGTCCGTACGACCGGTGGTTCCCCGGCAGCCCGATCGACGGCACCTACGGGTACGACCGGGACGCGCTGCTCGGCGTGGAGCCGGCCGCCGAGCCGGACGGCTTCGCCGACTTGTGGCGGTCCTGGTACGCGGCGGCGCGCGACGTCGCGCCCGACGTGGTGGCCGGGCCCGCCGTCCGCCAGGGCGCGCACGACGTCTCGGTCGTGACCTTCACGGCCGACGGCGGCCTGCGGCTGCGCGCCTGGGTGGCGCTGCCCGTCGGCGTCGAGCCGCGGTTGGGCGTGGTGCACAGCCACGGGTACGGCGGCCGGGACACACCGAGCTTCGAACGGGTGCCGCGCGACGCCGCCGCCGTCTTCCCCGTCGCGCGAGGGCTCGGCACGCTCAACGCGGGCGTGGGCGCCCCGGACACGAGCGCGCGGCACGTGCTGCACGGCTTCGGGTCGGTCGAGACGTACACCGTGGGCCGCAGCGCGGTGGACCTGTGGCACGCGGGGTCCGCCCTGCTGGACGTGCTGGCCCGGCGCGACGCCGCCCTGGGCGGCCTGCCGCTGTACTTCGTGGGCACGAGCTTCGGCGGCGGCATCGGCGCGCTGGCCGTGCCGTGGGACGACCGGTTCGTCGGCGCCACGCTGGAGGTGCCGACCTTCGGGCAGCACGACCTGCGCCTGCGCATGCCGTGCACCGGCAGCGGCGAGGCGGTGCGCCACCACGTGGCCGAGCACCCCGAGGCCCGCGCGGTGCTCGCGTTCCACGACGCGTCGGTGGCGGCCACCCACCTGCGGGTCCCGACCCGCGTCGAGTGCGCGGCCTGGGACGTGCACGTGCCGCCGCCGGGCCAGTTCGCGGTCGCGGCCGGGGTGGCGCGGGCCGAGGCCGCGGGCACGGGTGCGCGCCTGGAGCTCGCGGTGCACTCCGCCGGGCACGCGGAGTACCCCGGGATGGCGCGTGAGCTGGCAACGGCGTTCGCGGCGACGCGGGCGCACATGGGCGCGGCGGTGGAGGCCGCCGCCCCTACCTCGGCAGGGTGAGGATCTCGGCGCCGTCGTCCGTGATGGCGATGGTGTGCTCGCTGTGCGCGGTGCGGCAGCCGGTCGCGCTGCGCAGGGTCCAGCCGTCGGCGTCGACCACGAGCTCGTCGGTGTCGGTCATGACCCACGGCTCCAGCGCCAGCAGCAGGCCGGGGCGCAGCCGGTAGCCCCGGCCCGGCCGCCCCGTGTTCGAGACGTGCGGGTCCTGGTGCATGGTCGACCCGATGCCGTGCCCGCCGAACTCCGTGTTGATCGGGTAGCCCGCCGCGCCGAGCACGGTGCCGATGGCGTGCGAGAGGTCGCCGATGCGGGCCCCGGGGCCGGCGGCGGCGATGCCCGCGGCGAGCGCGCGCTCGGTGGCCTCGATGAGCGCGGCGCTCTCGGTGGCCTCGGGTCCGGACCCGGCTCCGCCCACGACGAAGCTGATCGCTGAGTCCGCGGCGATCCCGTCCAGGGAGACGGCGAGGTCGAGGGTGAGCAGGTCGCCGTCGGCCAGGGTGTAGTCGTGCGGCATCCCGTGCAGCACGGCGTCGTTCACGGCGGTGCAGATGTAGTGACCGAACGGCCCGCGGCCGAAGGACGGCGCGTAGTCGACGTAGCAGGACTGCGCCCCGGAGTCGGCGATCAGGTCCTTGGTCCAGCGGTCGATGTCCAGGAGGTTGGTGCCGGCCGTGGCGCGGTCGCGCAGCGTGCGCAGGAAGCCGCCGACCAGGGCGCCCGTCTCCCTGGCGCGGGCCAGCTCGGTGGGGTTGAGGATCTCGATCATGGGGTGCCCTTCGCATGCCTACCAATAACTATCCCGGCAATGTTATACCGGTATTAGAATCGGCGTCATGGTCAGGCTGCCGCTCACCCCCGCCGACGTCGAGCGCGGACAGCGCCTCGGCGCCCTCCTGCGCCGCGCCCGCGGGGACCGCTCGATGCTGGAGACCGCGCTCGACGCCCGCGTCTCCCCCGAGACCCTGCGCAAGATCGAGTCGGGTCGCGTGGCCACGCCCGCGTTCTCGACCATCGCGGCGATCGCCGGTGTGCTGGGCCTGTCCCTCGACGAGGTGTGGGCAGAGATCAGCCGGCCCGACGACGCCACCCAGGCGGGGCGCGACGCGAGGGACCGGCTGGTCTCGTAGCCGGTGCGTCAAGTGGGGTGGGTCCAGGAGAGATCCGGGTGACGGGACCGGGCGCGGGCTCGACCAGGTGACCGACTGGGTGGTTGCTGTGCCGGGCGGGGTTGGCGGGGTTGGCGTGGTGGTGGGCTCGGGCGGTAGGCGATTGCGCCTCGGTCGGGACTGGTCTGGCAGCCGATCTGGTAGCGGCTGCGTGGAGTGCGGCCGGGTGCGGGGCCGGTCATGCCGACCGCGGGGGTCCAGGGCGGGGTCGCAGTGCGGTCGGGGGTCGCGGCGCGGTTTCGGGCCGGGGTGGCATCCTGACCGTCGCTGGGCTCGCCCGTAGCCGACGTGCGCACGCCATCAGACGCGCCCACGTTCCGGTCGGGAAGCGTGCTGCGAACAGCGGGCGTCGCTCCGGGGGAGTCCGTACGGCCCGCCCTGGCTGGTGTCGGGGGTGTGGGCGCGACGGAGACGTAGGTGTGCCCGGTCGGGGTGATGGTCTCGACGGCGTGGAGGCCGTTGAGGTGGGTGGTCTTCTGGTGCCAGCCCGGTGCCTGCTTGGCGTGGTTGCAGCGGGCGCACAGGCCCTGGCCGTTGTCGAGACTCGTGGGGCCGCCCTGGGCGTGTGGCGTGATGTGGTCGGTGTGCCGGATCGGCGCGTCGCACCACGTGGTGGCACAGATGCCCTGCTCGCGGGCGCGCAGCAGGCTTGCGAGGCCCTGGGGGTGGAACCGGGACGTGGACGTGGTGGCCAGCAGCCGACCGTGCGGGTTGACGTAGATGCTCCGCAACCATGCCGTGTCGGTGTCGATCGCCTGGGCGGCAAGGTTGCGGGCGACCGGTGCCGGGAGGACGCCCGCACCGGCGGGTGCGCCCTCGACCACCACACCGGGCTGGTTGCCGCCGGCAAGGAGAGTCTCGTCAGAGACCAGCAGGTTGATCGTGACCGGCACATCGTTCGCCCGCCCGGGCTCACGGGCGGTGACGCGTTCGATCAGGGTGTCGGCCATGATCTGACCCACCCCACGCCCGTCACCCGACGCCTTGGCGGTATCGGCGTGGGTCTTGAGCTGGGCGTAAGCCTGCACACCCTGTGCCATCGGGACCAGGGCGGTCAGGTAGACCATCAGGTCGGGGGCCGGGCGGATCGAGACCCGCCGCTCCGAGACGGCCTTCGCGTTGCGCTTCACGCACGCGTGCACGTCCAACTGGGCGGCGAGTTCCTTGATCCGGGCGATCAGGCGCCTGGTGCCCATCCGGGCCAGTTCGGCCAGGTGGGCAGGTCCGCAGATCTCTTCGTCGATCAGGGCACGGTGCTCCAAGGACAGGTGCGACGTCTCCCGGACCAGGAGCGTGGCCCGCCATTGCGACAGCACCCCGGCCTGCAGGGCGGCGAACGTGCAAGGCATCTGGGTCACCCACACCCTGGACGCGGACACGAACCCGGCTCCGGCGTGCGGGCCGACCCGCAGCGCCGCACCGACCTGGTTCGGGACACCACGACCACGCCGCTCGGCCCGGATGCTCTGCGCGGCCTCACCAGAACGTGTCGCCTCGTCCAGCGCGACCGTGAGGCGGGCCTGGGTCGCCGTGATGGCGTTCTTCACGGACTCCAGCTCACCGAGCAGATCCACCCACTCGGCCTGCACCGCCCCTGGCGCAGAAGCAGGAGTGTCAGTGGCACCGGGCAAGATCATCTCTGCGAGGGCCTTCCGGACCGACCGCACCCCCGCGACATCGGCGGCTCCGCAGGGCGCGGACGCATCGGCGGCTCCCGCGGCGCCGGCCGCATCGCCAGCTCCCGCGGCACCGGACCCACCGGCGGCATCGGACGAACAGGCACCGTCCGGCAGCACCGACAAACCAGCACCGTCCAGCAGCACCGACGCGCCGGGTCGCCTCGACCCGCCAGACAGCCCCGGACCGTTCCCGGGCAGCACCGATCGAGCAGGCTGCTCGCCTGCTCGATCTGGTACTCCACCGGTTCGCGTCATGACATCAACATATGGCACACACGTACGCACCGCTCGCCGGACCGGCCCGATCTGCCATCAGCAGAATCCGGCTGCCGACCCTGTGGATAGCGGGACATCAGCGACCAGGATCTGCCCGCCCGTCTCGTCGATCGCGCCAGAAGCTCGCGGGTGCACGAACCTCACGGACGCCAGCACCAGCACCAGCTCGCCGCCCGCACCAGCACCGGCACCCAACGCCACCCACACCGCGGCCCGCGCCCCGCGCCCCGCGCCCCGCAAACCCTGAGAATCAACGGATCAGGCAACGAGATCCACCCCGGGCGAAGCCCTCAGCCCTGCCCGGCGAGCACCTCCGCGCGCCCCTCCGCCCGGGCCCGCTCGATGAGCCGGTCCAGCCGCGACCGGCGCGCCCTCAGCGCTCGGCGCACCGCCCAGCCGGCCAGCACCAGCACGAGCAGCACCAGGGCGTGCAGCAGCGGCAGCGCCCATGCCGTGTCCGTGAGCGTGACGTCGGCGGGCGCGGGCACGTCGCCGCCAGCCCCGTCACCGGCCCCGCCCGCCCCGTCGCCCCCACCAGCACCATCGGCACCACCAGCACCATCGGCACCACCGGCACCACCGCCAGCCACCACCGCCCCGACCACCGCCTCGACGCCGAACGGCCCGAGCGGCCAGACCCCGGGCACCTCGACGGTGACCTCGCGCCGCCCGCCGGGCAGCACCTCCAGCGCCTCCCCCTGCGGCGCGGACGCGTCCGGCCCGCCGAACCCGCTGTCGGCGCCGACCCGCGCGGTGGTGTCCAGCGCGACCGTCCCGTCGTTGACGACGGCGTACCGCACCACGAGCGACCCGGGCTCGAACAGGCCCGCGCCCTGGGTGAACGACACCCCGAGCAGCTCGGCGTCCAGGGCGGCGACCACGTCCCCCGGGACCCGCAGGTTCATGCGGACGCCGACCCGCGACTCCACCTGCATCTCCCCGCCCGAGCGCACCGACGCCGCGACGCCGGCCGGGTGGTCGCCGGGCAGGGCGTCGGCGGGCGCCGCCACCTCGACGGGCACGACCTCGGTCTCCCCCGGCCCCACCACGACCTCGTCGGGCACGGTGATCCACGCGCCGCCGTCGACGGGTTCGACGGCGGAGGGCCGCATGTCGAAGCTGCCGCGCTCGGTCAGGTAGCCGTCGTTGGCCGACAGCGCGAAGGTCACCTCGTCCGCGGAGTGGTTGGTCACCGCCACGTGCTCCGTCGCCCGCTCACCGGGGGCGAGCTCCAGGTCGACGACGCGGCGCCCGTCCGGCCCGGACGCCTCGGCGGGCACGACGGACCAGGTGACCCGGCCGTCGCCGTCGGCGGCGAGAGCGGGCGCGGCAAGGGCGGGCGCCGACCAGGCGGCCGGCGCGAGGACGGCGAGGGCGAGGAACGCCGCGACCTTCGTGGGGATGCGCATGCAGGGATCTTCCTGGGTCGGTTGGTTCGGGCGACGCGTCAGACGCACAGATCACCCGGGTGACCTGTGCGTCTGACACGTCGGGAGGGGTCAGCCCTCGAAGAGGGACAGGGTCAGGGTCGACGAGTAGTCGCCCGGGGCCACGTCCGCCGGGGTGCGCAGCGTGAGGTCCGCGGTCACGTCCCACGGCCCGGCCTCGGACCCGGCAGCCCACGTGGACAGGAGCAGCTCCTGCCCCTCGAGGCCGACGGCGGCGCCGCCCGACCCGTCGGGGAGCACGCTGGAGACCGGCTCGCCCGCGGCCACGTCGCCCGACGGCGACGGGGTCAGCAGGCGCGGCGCCCACCCGAGGTACTCGGGCCCGATCGGCTCGCGGCCGTCGGCCGTGAACTCGCTCGCCTGGCCGACGACGGCCCAGTACGAGCCCTCGGGGATCTCCTCGGCGTCCCGGGTGTCGGCCACCGTGACCGTGGGCAGGGTGCCGACGAACTGGCGCGCCTCGGCGTCGGAGCCATCCTCGGCCAGGACGACCCCGTCGTTCGGCGCCACGGACATCGTCAGGGCGCCCGGGGTGTTGTCCTCGATGCTGACGGACAGGTCGACGCCGGTCTCGTCGCCGTCGGCGGCCGTCGCCGTGCCGGCGGTGGCCGCGAGCGCCCCGACCGTCGCGACGGCCAGGCCCGCGGCGGCCGCCGCGATCCGCTGGGTGGTGCGGTGGTTCCTCATGTCGTCTCTTCTCTTTCGTGGTGGCACTGCGTGTGTCAGGAGCAGGGTGATGTCAGGAGCAGGACAGGGCCGGGACGGTGAGGTCGTGGCGCACGGTGACCTCCTCGCCGTCGACCGTGGCCGTGGCGGTCACCGAGGCGGCGCCCTCGGGCACCGACGCGGCGCGGGTGGCGAACGACTGGTAGGCGGCGCCGCCGGGCGCGACGTCGTCCACCGCGCGCGTCCCGTGCTCGGTGGTCAGCACGACGTCGACCGGTACGTCCGAGCCGTTGACGGCGCGGACGGCGACGTGCGCCTTGCCTGCCACGCAGCGGGCGGAGGCCTCCGCCGTCACGGGCAGGTCCGCCCCGGCGGCCGGGAGCGTGAGCGACCGGCGTTCCTCGGCGTTGCCCGCCGTGTCGGTCGCCGCGAACTCGATGACCTGCTCGGTCTCGGTCAGCGCCCGGGTGAACGGCCCGGTGTAGGTGCCCCAGAACGTGCCGGGTCCCTCCCACTGGATCCGGTCGACGCCGGACCCGTCGCCGTCGGTGGCCGCCAGGGTGATCTCGACGCTCGCCCCGAGGTTCTCGACGTCCGCCGTGGTCACGGGCGCCGCGGAGTCGATCCGCAGCTCGCGCTCCGCCTCGCCGGTGTTGCCCGCCGCGTCGGTGGCCGTCGCGCGCAGGGTGTGCGTGCCGTCGGCCAGCGTGAACGGCCCGGTGTACGGCTCCGGGTCGCCGCCGTCGAGCGCCACCTCGACCCGCGGGTCGGGGTCGCGGTTGTCGGTGGCCCGCACGGTGACCGTGACGGGCGCCAGGTACCAGCCCGACGGCGCCGCGGCCGGCGACGTGGTCACGGTGACCGACGGGGGCGCGGTGTCCTCGGCGTCGTCCGGCTCCAGGACGAACACGACGGCCTCGGCCGGCACGTCCGTGCCCTCGACCTCGCCCGCGACGAGGAACAGGCCGCCGGCCTCCGCGTAGTCGGCGGGGTCGACGTCGGCCCAGGTCACCGGGATGCGGCTGTCGCGCGACCCGTCCGCGTACTCGGCCGTGACGGCGGGCGGCAGCACGGGCGCGGTGCCCGCGAGGGTGACCACGGCGACGTTGTCGACCCCGACGACGTCGCCGGGCGCGCCGTCGCGCACGTACACGGTGCCGGTCACGGGCTCCACGAGGTCGGGCGAGGTGCCCGTGACCTCGAACGAGCCGGGCTCGGCGACGTCGTCCGCGGTGACCTCGGCCCAGGTCACCGGGACCCGGACCACGCGGCCGTCCTCGTAGACGGCGTCGAGCTGCCCCGGCAGCGACGGCAGCTCGCCCACCTGCGTGGGGATGTGCACCGGGGTGTGGTCGATCGGCCCGAACGGGTCCTCCGGCTCCGGGTCGACGACGCCGCCGGTGCCCCAGACCTCCCACTCGGAGACGCCGACGGCCGAGTAGGTGTTCTCGGCCCCGCCCGCAAGCGCCTGGAACGTGGCCCGCAGCCGGGTGGTCTCCACGGGCTCGAAGGTGGTCTCGTTGACGCCGAGCCGGTCGGTCGGGAAGCCGCTGGGGGCGGGCAGATCGGCGAACTCCCCGGCGTCGGCGTCCCAGTACTGGATCTTCCAGGACGTCGGGACGCGAACGTTGTCGCCGTTCGCGGTCTCGCCGTCGGACCAGAAGCGCAGGGCCGACCGGTCGACCCGGACCGGCGCCTCCCACGCGTACTCGAGCCACTGGCTCGCCGGGCGCGGGTCCTCGCCCCAGGTGGCCCAGGTGGCGTCGTGCGCGCCGCCGGTGCTGACGCCCGCGCCGTCGTTCACGGACGCGACGCGGTTCCAGGATGCGGTGTAGCTGGCCGTGGGTTCGGCCAGCGGGGCCAGGTTGGCGGGTTCGGCGTCCGCCGCCGCGGCGGGCGTGAGGCTTGCCAGCGCCAGGACGAGCGCCCCGACGACGGCGGCGGCGCGGCGCCCGGTACCCCGAAGCCCCGGGACCCTGCGTGTGGTCGTCGTCATGCCATGTCCGCCTTTCCCGCGGTGAGCAGGACGCGCTGGGCGTCCCGGCGGCTGAGCAGGCCGTCGGCGGTGAACCGCTCCGTGGTGCGCTGCACCTGGGCGAGGAACTCCGCCCGGGTGGCGAACCCGCCGTCGGCCCAGACGGCGTCCAGCAGGGTGGTGCCGTCGGGACGGGCAGCGTTGGCCACCCCGCTGTCGAGGCCCGCGAACACGACGCGGGGCTCCGCCCGCCGCACGTACATGTGGTAGTTCGTGTGGTCGCCGGACCAGGCGGGTTCGAGCACCCGGTGGCCGAGCCGGAAGTACCCGTCGCCGGTGGGCTCGAAGGCACTGTCGAGGGTGCCGTCCAGGCCCATGTGCCCGTAGAGGGAGATGTCGAGGTAGCTGGTCGACGGGTCCCGGACGAGCAGCACCGTCGGGCCCCACTCGATGCTCTGCACCGCCGGGTCGTCGATGGTCGGCACGGCCCGGATGCTGAACGGCATGTCGACGTCGACCACGTCGCCGGACGCCCAGGTGCGGTCGATGCTCACGTACTCGCCCGGGACGGCGTCCAGGTCCTGCGCGACACCGTTGACCTGGACCGTGAAGCCCTTGCGCACCCAGCCCGGCACCCGCAGACGCAGGTCGAGCTCGCCCGACCCCTCGATCGTGAGCCGCGAGGACCCGGCCTTCGGGTACTGCGTCTCCTGGACCACGCGCAGCCCGCGCTCGGGCCAGTCCAGGGTGGAGGCGAGGTAGAGGTTCACGTGCAGCGCGGCGCCGTCGGCCGAGCGCAGGTACACCGTGTCGGCGTACTTCACGTGGTTCTCCAGCCCGGTGCCGCCGCAGCAGGTGCCCGTGTTGCCGTACTCGCGGCGGGTGCCGGGGTTGACGCCGTACATGTAGGTGACGTCGGGGCTGGTGTCGGACTGCGTGTTCCGCTTGGAGCCGACGATGTGGTTGAGCAGGCCCCGCTCGTAGAACTCCATGTACTTGGGGTCGAGGGTGTGCAGGTACAGCAGCCGCGACAGCTTGAGCATGTTGTACGTGCCGCACGTCTCGGCGTTGCGCGCGCCGATGTCGCCCGCGACCGTGCCGGGCGGGCCGAACAGCTCGCCCTCCCCGTGTCCGCCGTGCGCGTAGGTGCGGCCGGGCACGACCATGCCCCAGAACCCGGTGACGGCGTCCAGGTACCGCTCCTCGCCGGTGTGCTCGTAGGCCTTGAGGTAGCCGGGGAACTGCGGGATGTGCTGGTTGGCGTGCTTGCCGTTGAGCGTGTCCCGGCCCTCGGCGCAGGCGTCGACCAGGGGGTCGAGGTCGAACTTCCGGGCCGTGGCGAGGTACTTGTCCTCGCCCGTGATCGACGCGAGGTCGCACAGCACCTCGTTCATGCCGCCGTACTCGCCGGCGATGTAGATGCCCCACATGCGGGTGAGCTGGTCGGCGGGCAGCGGGTCGAGGCGGCCGGAGACCCAGTCGGCCATCGGGGCCCAGATCTCCAGCGCCTGGTCGCTGTCGGCGAGCTGGTACGCGTCGCGCAGCCCCGCCATGATCTTGTGGCAGGTGTAGTACGGCGCCCAGATCTCGCCGTACGGCGCGTACCCCTCCAGGCGGCTGAACTGCCACTCCCCGTAGGCGGCCAGGAAGCCCGGGTGGCTGAACCGGTCCATGGCGGCGAGCGCCGCCTGCACCTCGCCCAGCCCGGCGACGACCTGGTCCACCTTGTCCTTGAACGTCTGCTCCCCGGTGGACGCCCACGCGAGCGCGAGCGCGGACAGGAAGTGGCCGCCGTAGTGGCCGCGCAGCAGGTTGGCGGTCTGCACGTTGGCCCGGCCGGGGTAGTCGTCCGGGCCCCAGGGCTGCTCGTTGGCGTGGCCGAAGCCCTCCCAGCCGCCCGGCGGGTTGGCGCCCCGGGTGTCGAGGCCCGCGTTGCGGCGGAAGACCGCCAGCACCCGGTCCACGGGATAGACCCGCAGCAGGTGCAGGAGCTGGTCCTGCGACCGCGTGGCGACGCTCGGCGCGAGGTTCACGTCGGCGAGCGGGAACGGCGTGGCCAGCCAGCGGTCGGACGCCGGTGACCGGTCCAGCAGGCGCAGGTACTTTCGCGGCAGGCGGGCGACCACCGCCGCGGCGGGGGCGGCCCCCAGCGGGGCGGCCGAGGCCGCCCCACCGGTGAGCCCGAGGGCGGCGACGCCCCCGGCGAGGCCGGCTGCTCCGAGGCGGAGCAGGGACCGGCGGGAGACTTCCGTGTGCTGCGTGCTCGGGATGTCGCGGTGCATGGTGCTCCCTTCCGTCAGCCGCACGTGAGTGCGGGGTACTCGACGCTGATCTGCGTGGTGCGGCCGGCGGCGTCGGACGCCGTGACCGTGACGGTGCCCGCCGTGACCGACGCCGCGCGCGTGGCGAGCGACTGGTAGGCCGCACCGCCCGGGGCGACGTCCGAGAACGACTTGTCGCCGAACGGGCTGGCGAACGCGATGTCGAGCGGCCCGTCCTCGTCGTTGGCCACCCGGACCGCGAGCGTGGCGCGGCCCGCCAGGCAGCGCGGCTCGGCCGTGGCGGTGACCACGGGCCCCTCGGCGGGGTCGCCGAGCACGGTGAGCGTGAGCGTGGTCTGCGTGGTGCCGGCCTCGCTCACGTAGTCGGGCAGGATCAGCCGCCCGGTGACCACGTGCACGCCCGGCGTCTCGACCACGGACTCGTCGAAGTCCCACTCGACGCCGATCGCCTGGTTGTCGCGCGAACCGTCGTTGTACGACACGGCCACGCGGGTGGGCAGGTGCGGCAGCTCGCCGACCTCCACGGTCTGCTCGAACTGCTCGGCGCCCTGGATGGCGATGCCGTCCTGCGCCGTCTCCGGCCGCACGTACACCTGGGCCTGGGCGATCAGCCCGTGCTCGCCGTTGGTGCCGTAGACCGTGAACGGCTCCACGTTGGTCTCGGCGACCATCGCCGGCGTGATCTCCTGCCAGGTGAAGGGCAGGGTGCCGCGTGTGCCGCCGGAGTAGACGACGTCGAGAGCGCCGGGCAGCTCGGGCACGACGCCGACCGTGGTGCGCATGACCACCGGGCTCGCGACCGAGTCCACGGTGTCGCCGTTGACCCGCCAGCGCAGCACGCCCGTGCCGGCGCCGCCGGACTGCACGCCCGAGATCCGGATGCGCAGCGCGCTCGCCTCGACCGGCTCGAACGCGAGCTTGTTGTAGGCGTTGCGGGCCAGGGCCCCGCCGTAGGTCGAGCCGTCCGTGAGCGTGACCGGCGTCCACGTGGTGCCGTCGGTCGTGTACTCGACCACGTACGTGTCGGCCCGCGGGGTGCGGGTGCCGCCGTTGTCGTCGTACCAGTAGATGTCCGTGGAGCTGAGCAGCACCGGCGCGCCCCACGAGTAGCGGATCCACGCGGCCTGCGCCGCGCTGGTGCCGTTCTGCGCCTGCCCCCACGTGCCCCAGCCGTTGCCCGCGCCGGGGTTCGAGCTGGCCGGCGTGCTCTCCGTGTTGACCCGGGCCGGGTTCTCCCACGACGCCGAACCGCTCGTCGTGATCGTGGCCAGCCGCCCGAACTCGGCGGTGGTCTCCCGCTCGGCCAGCGTCACCGTGACGTCCCGGGAGGTGCTCAGGGCCCCGTCAGTCGCGGTGAAGCGGAAGGTGTACTCGCCCTCGACGGTGCCGGTGACCCGGGTGGTCAGGGCCGCGTCGTCGGCGAAGATCACGCCCGCGCCCTCGGGCGCCGACACCGTCTCCCAGCCGTAGGACAGCTCGCCGTCCTCCGGCACGCCGTCGTCGGTGGCGGTGGCCACGAGCACGGTGGACAGGTTGCCGTTCGCGGCGTCGTCCGACGTCGCGGTGACCGAAGGCGGGTCGTTCTCCACCGGCGGCACGGGCCGCCCGGAGTCGAACACCTGGATCTCGGAGATCGCCGTCCAGCGGCCGGGGGCGTTGGTGAACGAGACCCGCACCTTGTTGGTGGTCGCCTCGGGGAACAGCGCCTCGTTCGCCTTGGGGCCCGGTACCTTGGGCGCCTTGGCCTGCTCCGGGACCGCCGCCCAGCCGCCGTCGCCGTCCGGCACCTGGATCGAGTAGCGGCGCGGCGGGGCGTAGCCGCCGACCTGTCGGTCGTCGACGAACCAGACCTTGACGTTGTCGACCGGCACGGCCTCGCCCAGGTCGAGCTCCACGTACCCGGTGTCGCCGTCGGTGCCGTAGTTGCCCCAGTAGGGCTCGTTGACCGTGACGCCGTCGGTGACCGCGTCCAGGGACACGGGCCGCTCGGTGGTCGCGATGGCTCCCGGCGTGTAGTTCATCGAGCTGGTCGAGAACCCGGGCGTGTGGAAGTTGCGCCACGCGGCCGGGCGGGCGCCGTCCTGCGTCGCGGACGAGCTCAGGGTCGCGCCCTGGGCCAGGTTGTCGGCGTCCTGCGTGAGGTCGATGCCCGCGGTCTTCAGGTAGGAGACCACGCGCTCGTCCTCGATCGGCGTATCGACGGCGGCGGGCAGGTCGGCGCCCTCGTCGGCCACGACCGTGACGTCCAGGCCGTCGTCGGACCCGGTGACCTCGTTGGCGGCCGGGTCGTAGACGAAGCCGCCGATCTTGTCCGCCGACACCTTGCGGTCGCCGTCGACGAACAGCGAGTAGCCGGCGCCGAGCCCGTAGTGCGTGCCGTCCGGGTCCCAGACGATCGTCAGGTCGTGCCCGTGGTACCGCAGGTTGTTCACCATGAAGTGCTCGTAGCCGAGGTCGATCGGGTCGAGCTCGATCAGCTCGTCGGACCGGGGCTGGATGCCGCCCATGTCCTCGACGAAGATGTAGCTCATGTTGCCGAGCATCACGTGGTTCGGGTTGTTGCGGTTGAAGGTCTGGTTGGCCGCGTTCCAGCCCGAGTAGTACTCGGCCTGGTTGGCCACCCGCGCGTCACCGTTCGGGTAGATGCTCCACGCCATCCAGTCGAGCAGCTTGGCCGCGTACTCCGGCGTGATGTACCGCTGCTCCGGGTCGTAGTCGCGCAGCGCGGCGCGCACCCCGCGGTACTGGACCGTGAAGTTGATGTTCGAGAAGTTGTTGGACCCGCCGATCGAGAACTTCGACCGGTCGTACTGGTTGGCCGTGTAGAACGGGAAGACCGGGAAGTTGTCGCCGTAGCGCAGGAACCGGAACCCGTCGACGTACTGCTCCCAGTCGTCCGCGGGGATCAGGTTCTCCGCGTAGATGTCATAGAGGTTGGACTCCTTGGCCGGGATCAGGTCCCGCTCGTTCGTCGGCAGCGGGTTCGCGCTTCCGCCCGACGACGCCGCCGACGTCGCCCCGTGCGACGTGCCGGCGAGGAACATCTGCGTCTCCTCGCTCCAGAGCCGGTCGAGCACTGCCGCCTGGATGCGGTCGGCCTCGGCCGCCGTGCTGGTGACGCGCTCGGGATCCGCCCCGGCGATCTCGTAGAGCTGGCTCGCGGCGTCGAACGCGCCCCAGACGTACGCCGACTCGGGCCGTTCGATCGTGCGCGCACCCGGCGCGCCGCCGTTGGAGCGCGGGTAGCCGAAGCTGATCGCGTCGGCGTCGTTGCCGGGCATGTAGTTGGTGTCGTAGGCGATCAGGCCGTCGTCGTTGCCGTCGTAGTGCTCGAGCTGGCCCACGCCGTCCTGCTCGAAGTAGTAGGCGAACCGCTCGGCGACGTCGGCCCCGCCGCCGTGCACGTTGTACGCCTCCAGGCCGGCCGTGCCGAGGTACTGGGAGTAGTGGTTGTTCCAGCTCGTGTGGCCCGGGCTGTCCAGGAACGCCGACGACCCGGACAGCTCACCGACGTTCAGCACCTGCCCGTAGGCCAGGTACGGGTTCCGGATCCACTTGGTGTCCTGCAGGTGCATCGGCTGCGTGAGCACCACCGAGTTCTGGTAGAGGTTCACGCCCTCGATGGTGGTCGGGTACTGGTACACGTAGCCGGGCTCGTTCGCGTCCAGGCTGTTGTACCGCTCGCCCCACCAGCGGTACACGATCGCCTTCTCGATCGCGGGGTCCGGCACGTCGATGTACGGGATGTCCTGCGCCCAGCGCTCGTTGAACGCGGTCACGCCGGTGCGGAACGCGTCGTCCGGGGTCAGTGCCGCGTACTCGCGCAGCTGGTCCTCGCCGTCGGGCAGGCTCGCCGAGTACAGGGAGCCGACGACGGACAGGTCCACCGTGCCGCCGGCCGGGACCGTGACCTCGCGGTCCAGGTTGGTGCCGCTGCGCGTGAAGCCGTCAGCCTTGAGGCCCACGGTCACGGACGACCACGGGGTGTCGACCAGCCCGTTGTTGGCGCCGCTGGTCAGGGTGCGGGTGCCGGTCAGCTCGTCGTCGGCGTCCGCGGCGCCCCGGGCGACCGGGGAGGCGGCCCGCACCGTGAAGGTGACGTCGGCGGCGCCCGGGTTGGTGAAGGTGAGCGCGGACAGCGCGGTGTTGTCGTAGGTGATCAGCTTGCGCAGGTCCGCCGTCACGCCCGTGGAGCCGATCGTGTACCGGGCCTTCGCGTGGCTGGGCGCGTTGAAGCGGGCGGCGCCCACCTCGGCGACGGTCTGCCCCGGCACCGTGATCGTGTAGAGGGCGCCCAGGTCGTTGGGGCCGCCCGCGAAGGCGTTGCCACCGAAGCCCATGGAGCTCCAGCTCGCCGCGCCCGCACCGCGCAGGTACAGGGTGCGGCCGCGGGTCTGCAGCACGTTGTTGCCGGAGGCCCCGGTCACGCCGAGGACCCGGTCGAGGTAGAAGTCGGTGCCGCCGGCCGCGACGTCGGCGTCGAAGATCGAGCGGTACATGCTGTCCGCGGTGTACGGGACACCGGGTTCCAGCGCGTCCTCGACTGCGTCCAGGTTGCGGTAGACCGGGTCGCCGATGTCGAGGGAGTCCGTCAGGCCGTCGGTGTAGACGCCGACGTCGTCCTCGTTGCCCGGCAGCACCGCCGTGCGTACCGCGGGCGCCGCGTGGGCCGTGGGCAGCACCGCCGCGCCCCCGCAGACGACCATCGCGGCCGCGGCGAACGCCGCCACCGCACCTCTTCGTGTTCGTGCCGACATCACATGTCCTCTCCGTCGACTGCCAGGCACTCGGACGGACGAGGTGTGCCGCACGGGCGGAGGCCGCGCATCGCTGCGCACCCCACCCTGGCTCGCGACGCTGTCCGCCAGGTGGTGGTTCCCGCCGGCCCGCTCACCATCGAGGGGCCCGGCGCGGACCAGTGAAGCACCACCCCACGGATTCCGGCAATGGTTTTCGGTGTTTTCGGTATGAGATCACCCATTGCAGCCTCATCCATACCGAAAAACACCGAAACCCATTGTTGGCCGCACGGCCGTGTGGCAGGGTCGGCGCGTCAGTGCGCCACGACGAAGTGCCACGACTGGAGGACGACATGAGACAGGTCCGAGCAGGACGGCCGGCCACGGCCGGCACGCTGGGGGCGGTGCTCGCCGCCGCACTCTCCGTACCGGCCGCGCCCCTGGCGGCGCAGGCGGCCGACTCGTACGAGTTCACGAGCACGCAGAACCCGATCCTGGCCGACGGGAGCTACTACTCGGCCGACCCCGCCCCGCTGGTGGTCCCCGCGGGGGCGCCGGGCAACAACACCGGGGCCGACCAGCTCTACGTCTACACCGGCCACGACGAGGCCGGCGAGACGCGCAACGACTTCATCATGAACGAGTGGGGCGCCTTCGTGACGGCCGACCCCGAGGCGGGCGAGTGGACGCACCACCCGTCGCTGATGCGCCCGGAGGACGTGTTCGACTGGGCGACGCCCGGCCGCGCTTACGCGGGCGAGGTCCAGGAGGGCCTCGACGGCCGCTACTACTGGTACGTCCCCGTGCACGAGGCGGCGAGCCCGGCGAGCGACAAGTTCGGCATCGGCGTCGCCGTGTCCGACTCCCCCACCGGGCCCTGGACCGATCACGCGGGCGGGCCGATCGTCTCGCAGCGGCTGCCGACGTCGAACACCATCCACAACATCGACCCGACCGTGCTGGTGGACGGCACCGGCGCCGACGCCCGCGTGCACATGTACTGGGGCAGCTTCGGCAACCTGCGCCGGGTCGAGCTGGCGCAGGACATGAAGACCACCGTGGGCGCCGTCCGGACCGTGACGGGCCTGACCGGGTTCTTCGAGGCGCCCTGGCTCTTCGAGCGCAACGGCACCTACTACTTGGCCTACGCCGGCAACAACGCGGGCCCGACCAGCGCCTGCACACCGGCGAACTATCACGCGTGCATCGCGTACGCGACGGCGCCGTCGGCGGAGGGGCCCTGGACCTACCGGGGCACGGTGCTCCCGCCCGTCTCGTCCACGACGAGCCACCCCGGCATCGTCGAGCTGGACGGCCAGTGGTGGATCGCTTATCACACGGCCGACGCCGCGGGCGGCAACCACTTCCGCCGGTCGGTCGCGCTCGACAAGGTCGAGTGGGACGACACGCAGGACCCGCCCCGGATGCGGCCGGTCACGATCACGCCGGAGCGGCAGCCGGACCGCACACCGCGGGCGAACATCGCCCAGGAGGCGCGGGTCACGGTCTCCAACGACCCCGTGCCGACGCAGTACTGGGTCAAGGCGCTGAACGACGAGATCGTGCGGCCCAACCCGCTGCCCCCGGACATGTGGGGCACCTGGACCGGGAACAACCCGCCGCAGCAGTGGGTGCAGTACACCTGGGACCAGCCGGTGCGCGTGGCCGGGTCGCAGATCGAGTTCTGGAACGACCAGCCCCGGGGTTCGGGGGTGGGCGTGGCCGCCCCGGACTCGTGGCGCATCCAGTACTGGGACGCCGACGACGGCGCGTGGGCGGACGTGCCCGGCGCCTCCGGGTATCCCACGGGCACCGCGGGCTTCCAGTCCACGTCGTTCGACCCGGTGACGACCACGCAGCTGCGGGCCGTGTTCGACGCGTCGACCAACGGGTCCACGTACTCGGGCGTGGCCGTCGAGGAGTGGAAGGTGCTGGCCGAGCAGGCCGAGTCGGTGGAGCCGGGGCGGCTGACCGTGGAGGTGGGCGAGACCGAGCTGCCCGGGACGGTGCGGGCCTCGTACCCGGGCGGGGTGTCCTTGTCGGTGCCGGCCTTCTGGGACACGCTGACCGCCGACGACGTCGCCTCGCCGGGCTCGCTGGAGGTCGAGGGGTCGGTGCTCGGGTACGCCGCGGGGCGCGTGACGGCGACCGTGACCGTCGTCGACCCGTCGGACACGTCGGGTGACTCGACGGCGCCGGAGGTGGTCCTCACCCCGAGCGGCAGCGCCGGCACGGGCGGCTGGTTCCGCTCGGCGGTACGCGTCCGGGTCGCGGGATCCGACGACGGCGGCGGGCGGGTCACGCTCGCGACCTCGATCGACGACGGCGAGCCGGTCGTGGCCGAAGCCGTCCGGTACACCGACGTCGAGGTGACGGGCGACGGCGAGCACACCCTCACCGCGACGGCCACGGACCGGGCCGGCAACGTCTCGGCGGAGGCCGCGCTGGACGTCCGGATCGACGCGACGGCCCCGCGGAGCACGGCGACGGTGGACGAGCGGGCGCGGTCGGTCGCGGTGACCGCCGCCGACGCGACGTCCGGCGTCGCGCGCATCGAGGTGGCGGTGGACGGCGGCGGGTTCGAGCCGTACTCCGGCGCCGTGTCCGCGCCGGACGGCGACCGGCACGACGTGCGGTACCGCGCCGTCGACCGGGCGGGCAACGCCGAGACCGCCAGGACGATCACGATCCCCGCGGACCTCAGCGGGCCGCTGACCGGTAACGTCGCGCCGCTGGCCACGCCGACGGCGTCGTACACGGCGGGCTGGAACTCGGTGCTCGCGCTGAACGACGGGCTCGACCCCGCGAGCCCCGCGCAGGCGCAGCTCTGGGGCACGTGGTCGGGCGACCACCCGGCGACGCAGTGGGCGCAGTACACGTGGCCCCGGCCCATCCGGCTGACGGCGGCGGAGATCAAGTTCTGGAACGACCAGCCGCAGGGCACCGGCGCGGGCGTGGCCCGGCCGGACTCCTGGGAGCTGTCGTACTGGGACGAGGCCGCCCAGGACTGGGCCCCGGTGCCTGATCCCTCCGCGGCCGGAACGAGCACCACGGAGTTCAACCGCATGACGTTCACGCCGGTCACGACGTCGCGCCTGCGCGCGACGGTCCGCGCGAACGGGAACGGGACGCAGTACGCCGCCGTGGCCGCGACCGAGTGGCGGGTCATCGCGGAAGACCCGGGGACCGGGCCGGCGGGGCCCGCGGTGACCGTTACCGCTGCTGCGCGCTGCGTGGGTGGGGGCGCCGCCCTGGCGGTGCGGGCCGTGAACGACCACGACGGGCCGGTGGACATCACGCTCACTACGCCGTACGGGACGCGTTCATTCAGCGGTGTGGCGTCGGGCGCGGCCGCGTACCAGTCGTTCGCGGTGCGGGCGACGTCGGCCGAGGCAGGGGCGGTGGTGGTGCGGGCGACGGTGGCGGGCGGTGACGGCGGTGGTACCGGCACGGCGCGGACGAACGAGGTCACGGTGGAGTACGAGCCGGTGAGCTGCCGCCCGTGACCCGCTGACGGCAGAGGCGCACCTTCGTGCTCGGGCGCTCGGCTCGACCG
>NZ_JBHVEG010000008.1:0-46331 GCF_042802395.1 Promicromonospora sp. NPDC057488 | reverse complement strand
CGGGTTGGCGGGGTGAACGTAGGACCCCGGGGTGTGTTGCTCTGAGTCGACAATGTCCACGCAGAGCAACACACCCCGCTCGCGAAGGTTCTCCCGCCGAGCCTCCGACCAGGTCGCGGTGGACAGCCGCACTTCCGTGCTCGGGCGCTCGGCTCGACCGGGTTGGCGGGGTGAACGTAGGACCCCGGGGTGTGTTGCTCTGAGTCGACAATGTCCACGCAGAGCAACACACCCCGCTCGCGAAGGTTCTCCCCGGCTCGCGCCGCGGCCGACCGACCACGGAACGGAGTGGCGCCGTCCGGCGCGCAATCTGCCCGACGTCGTTCGGGCGCACCGGGGCAGCCACGCAGAAGTGCGCTTCTACCCCGCCATTAGGCCCGGAACTCGCACGTTTTCGGGCCTGATGACTGGGTAGAAGCGCACCTTGCCGGCGCGACGCCGGGACGGGCCGATCAGGTCAGGTCAGGTCAGAGGGTCGGCAGCCAGACGCGCATCGTGGCCGGGCCTCGGTTGGCCCAGTCGTGGTACGCGACCAGCGGCACGTCGTGGAGCTCGGGGCGCGGCGCCGGCTCGACGTCGGCGGCCGTTGCGTACGGCCAGCCGACGCCGTCGGTGTCACCGCTGTCACCAGCACCAGCACCGGCCCCCCGGCGTCCCGCGCGGACGTACACCACGCCGTCCACCTCCCACGGCGGGACCGAGGCGTCGACCACGACGTCGTCCACCCCGCCGTCCGGACCACCGCCGGCAGGCCCAAGGCCCGCCCCCTCCAGGTCCACCGACTCCAGGCACAGCACCTCCGGGCCGCGCTGCACCGCGACGCAGCCGCGGACGGCGTCGATGTGCGGGTCGGGCACCACGAACCGCGGGGCGGTGTCGAGGTCGAGCACCACCACGCCGCCGGTCCGCGGCCCAGGCACCGCGACGAGCCCGGGCCCGACCTCGCGGACAACCCCGTCGTCCACCCGCACCCGGGCCGACGCCGACCAAGCGGGCACCCGCAGCGTGAGCGTCCAGTCGCCGGCCGGCACCGCGACCACCCGCACCTCGACCCGCCCGTCAGCCGGGTAGTCGGTGACGACGTCGAGACCGACCCGCTCCCCCGACGGCAGCTCGGCCCGGATCTCGGCGGGTGTGTACTGGTGGAGCTGCACGCCGGCGTCGTCCACGGTGGCGACGTACGCCGCGAGGCTCGCGAAGGTGCGCGCCACGTTGGGCGGGCAGCAGGAGACCTCGAACCACGGCGCGCGCAGCGACGCCTCGGCGCGCTTGCTCACCACGTCGTCGGCGACGTGCTCGGCGGGGACGCGCTGGTGCAGGGTGTTCGCGTAGAAGAAGGACTGCCCGTCGTGCGCGGGCGAGGTCGCGACCACGTTGGTCAGGGCGCGCTCGATCGCGTCGGCGTGCTCGACGCCGCCGCGGGCCAGCAGGAGCCGCCACGACACCATCACCGAGCCGACGCTCGCGCACGTCTCCGAGTACGCGCGGTCCGGGGGCAGCACCCAGTCGTCGCCGAACGCCTCGTCCTGGTGGTGCGAGCCCTGCCCGCCGGTCACGTACGTGCGCCGGGCCTGGGCGCGCGCCCACTGGCCCGCGACGGCGTCGAGCAGCCCGGTGTCGCCCGTCTCGACAGCGACGTCGACGGCGCCCGCCGCCAGGTAGTTGGCGCGCACGGCGTGGCCGTGCAGCACCTCGGCGTCGCGCACGGGCACGTCGTCCTGGTAGTAGGAGCGGCCGAACTCGATGTCGGCGAGCGTGCCGTGCCCGCGTCGCTCGACGAACAGGGCCGCCTGCGCGAGGTAGCGCGGCTCGCCCAGGGCCCGGCCGAGCTCGGCCAGGCCCACCTCGACCTCGGCGTGCCCGCAGACCCCCTGGTTGCCGTCCGGGCCGAAGGTGGCGCAGACGTGGTCGGCACTGCGCCGGGCGACCTGGACCAGGAGGTCGTCGGTGCCGCCGGTCCGGGCCCGCGCCGCGGCAGCCTGGAACAGGTGGCCCTGGCAGTAGAGCTCGTGCCCCCACTCCAGGTCGGTGTAGCGCGGCTGCTGGCCGGGGCGGCCGAACCGGGTGCCGAGGTAACCGTCCGGCTCCTGGGCGGCGGCCACCCGGGCGACGATCGCGTCGAACCGGCCCCGCAGGTCGTCGTCGGGCCGCCGACCGAGCTCCCAGGCCATGGCCTCCAGCAGCTTGTACACCTCCGAGTCGCTGAACTCCCGGCCGCGCCGGCCCTCGGCCAGGCCGCCCGAGACGGCCAGGTCGAAGTTGCCCAGCCAGCCCTCGCGCTCGAGCCAGTGCTCGATGTGCGCCAGGGTGGCGGTCGCGTTCACCTCCTGGCGGCGGGCCCAGGGACCGCCGGTGATGCGCACCTGGTCGAGGCCGAGGGGGGTCAGGCGGCCGGTCGACGGCGCGACGGGCGTGGGCGTGGCGGCGCCACGGTGTCCGGTCGGGAAGAGCATGCGGAGACCTCCGGGAAGAGATGGACGGGCTGTTCGGGGCACGGGGCGGTCAGCCCTTGAGCGCACCGGACATGAACCCGCGGACGTAGTGCCGCTGGAGCAGGAGGAACAGGACGACGCACGGCAGCGCCATGACGACGACGCCGGCCTCGGTGGCGCCGTAGTCGACGATCCCCATGACCTGCGCCCGGAGGTTCGCCACGGCGAGCGGGAGCGGGATCTTGGTGGAGTCGGAGATGAGGATGAGCGGCGCGACGAAGTCGTTCCACGCCGCGAGGAACGCGAACAGGCCGACCGTGATGACCCCCGGCTTGACCGCAGGGAGCAGCACGGTGCGCAGCGCGCGGAACGAGGAGCAGCCGTCCACGAGGGCCGCCTCGTCCAGCTCGCGCGGGACGGCGTCGAACGAGATGCGCATCATGAACGTCGCGAACGGGAGCTGGAACACCGTGAGCACGAGCGCCAGCCCGACCAGCGTGTTCTGCAGCCCGATCGCGTTGAGCATCACGTACAGCGGGATGAGCAGCGTCGCGTACGGGACCATGAGGATCGCGAGCGTGAGCAGGAACAGCACGTTGCGGCCGGGGAACCTGAAGCGGGAGAAGGCGTAGCCGCCCAGGACCGAGGCCACCAGCGTGAACAGCACCGTCATCCCGGACACCAGCGTGGAGTTGAGCAGGTACTGGGGCAGCCCGGCCTGGTACTCCATGAGGGTGGCGTAGTTGCCGAGCCCCCAGCCGTCGACCTGGCTGCTGCCGGGCTGGGGCGCCACGGAGGCGACGCCGGCCCAGATCAGCGGGAAGACGAAGACGAGGGCGAGCCCGCCGGTCAGCACCCAGTACGGGGTGCGCAGGGCGATCCCGGCGAGGCGGGCCCGGGGAGCACGGGGGCGGCGTCGGACCTGGGTCCGGGCCGGGCCGGCGGGGAGTGCGGTCGTGGTCATGTCAGTCCTCCTGGCCTGCGCGCATGGCACGCATCTGGGCCACGTTCACGACGACGAGCACGACCAGGACGACGATCGACAGCGCGGCCGCGATGCCGAGGTCGTTCTGCCCCTGGAAGGCCACGTTGTAGATGAGCTGGACGACCGTGAGCGTGCTGTTGTCCGGCCCGCCCTTGGTCAGGATGTAGAACTGGTCGAACGCCAGCAGCGAGCCGGTGACGCACAGCACCGTGCACAGCGCGAGCGACGGGCGCAGCAGCGGCAGCGTCACGTGGACGAAGCTCTGCCACCGGTTGGCGCCGTCCATCCGGGCGGCCTCGATCACCTCGTGCGGGATGCCCTGCAGCCCCACCATGAGCAGCAGCATGTAGAACCCGGCGAACCGCCAGACGACGAGGAAGACGGTGGACCACAGCGCGCTCTCGGGGGTGCCGAGGAACGACACCGGCCCGTCGGCCAGCCCGAGGCGCTGCAGCAGCGGCGACAGCGGGCCGACCTGCGGCGAGTACAGCGCGTAGAACAGGAGCGACGCCGACGCCAGGCCGAGCGCGCTGGGCACCAGGATCGAGGTGCGCAGCACCGCGGACCAGCGGCTCGACTCCTGCACCAGCAGCGCGAGCCCCAGGCCGAGGCCGATGAGCAGCACCGTGGCGATCAGCGTGTACTTCAGCGTGAAGACGATCGAGTCCCAGAAGAACCGGTGCGTGACGGCGTCGACGTAGTTCTCGGGCGCGTTGAGCCCCTGGTTGCCGGCCAGGAGCGGCCAGTCGGAGAGCGACATCTGGCCCACCAGCAGCACCGGCAGGACGAACAGGCCCACCACGAGCAGGGCGGTCGGGGCGGCGTAGGCCCAGCCGTGCAGGGCACGACGCCGCGCGACGGCGACGACGGCGGGCCGGGTGGGCACAGAGCGTGTGGGCACAGCGGTGGAAGGGGTGACGGGCACGGGGATGCTCCTCGTCGGCAGGGCGAGTACACGGGGCGCGTGGTCCCGCCGCGAGGGGGCGACGGCGGGACCACGCAGGAGGGACTGCGGCGGGGCCTACTGCCCCAGCACCGCGGTGATCTCCTCGTTGTCCGGCTCCACGGTGCCGCCGGGGCCGAACACCTCGTTGCGGATCATGGTCATCCACGGGCTGCCGGGGGCGTTGAACGCCTGCTGGAAGTTGATCGCCAGCGGGGTGCGGCCCTGGGCGGCCACCTCGTTGACGGCCAGCACGCGCGGGTCCTTCGACGAGTACTCGTTCTCCGCGAGGTCGCCGCGCGAGACCACGTCACCGTTCTTGGCCAGCACCTCGACCTGGGCCTCCTCCGACATCAGCCAGGACATGAAGTTCCAGGCCTGGTCGGCGTTCTCGGAGTCCTTGGAGATGCCGATGCCGTCGCCGCCCACGAAGGTGGACGCGCCGCCGTCGGGCCCCGGGATGGGCGCGACGCCCACCTCGCCGAGCGCCTCGTCCGCCGTGGCGAGCATGGTGGCCGGGAACGGCATGACGCCCACCTCGCCCTCCAGGAACGGGCCGGTCCAGGTGGCGCCGGTCTCCTCCTTGGAGCCCTCGCCCACGGCGTCGGAGTCCACGAGGTCCTTCCAGACGCCGTACACCTCCTGGGCCGTGTCGCCCGCCAGGAGCGACTCGGTGCCGTCCTCGTTCATGACGTCCTCGCCGCCCGCCCAGATCTGGGGGAACCAGGTGAAGACGAGGCAGCCGCCGCAGTTGCCGCCGAAGTAGGTGCCGTTCACGTCGCCGCCGAGCTCGTCGACGGCCTTGGCCTGCTCGGAGAACTCGGCCAGCGTCGCCGGGCCCTGCTCGGGGTCGAGGCCCGCCTGCTCGTAGAGGTCCTTGTTGTAGAACATGACCGAGACGTCGAGCACGAACGGCAGCACGTGCTGCCGACCGTCCAGCGTGCCGCCGGCCAGGTGGCCCTGGTTGATCTGGTCGGCGTGGTCGAGCTCCGCGATCGCGTCGGTCACGTCGGCGAACAGGCCCTGCTGCACCCAGTTCGGCACGTAGACGATGTCGGCGGCGAACAGGTCGGGCAGGCCGCCGCTGCCCGCGGCGGCGCCGACCTTCGCCACGTAGTCGTCGTTCGGCACGACGGTGAGCTCGACCTGGTTCTCGTGCGACGCGTTGTACGCCTCGACCAGCAGGTTCGCCTGCTGCTCCAGCGGGGCGCGGGTCCAGAGCGTGAGCTCGGTGCCGTCGTCGACGCCCTCGGCCGAGACCTGCGCCTCCTGCGTGCCGCCGTCCGCGCTCGACGTGCCGCACGCGGCGAGCACCGAGCTCGCCAGGCCGGCCGCGAGGAACGAGGCCACGAGCCTCGCGCTCGCCCTGCGGTGGGTAGCCATCATCAGTCTCCTTGACTTCGTCGTCACTCGGCCGTTCGACGAGGATGGGATACCCGTTGCCGAAACCGTCCGAAAAGGCTTTCTGTGACTGTAGGGTGGGCATGCCACCGCGTCAAGGACGAACCTTCGTCACGTTTGTGTTACACCTTTTCGGTACTGTTCGACCTCGAACTCCCAGGAGGAAGCCATGGCCTCGGGCGAAACGCCGCGCAATGCCACCCTGACCGACGTCGCCCGCCTCGCGGGGGTCTCGATCGCCACCGCCTCGAAGGCCATCAACGGCCGCGCCCAGGTGCGCGCCGAGACCCGCACGCGGGTGCTCGAGGCCGCCGAGCAGCTCTCGTTCGCGCCCAACGCGCTGGCGCGCGGGCTGCTCCAGGGCCGCACGGGGACGGTCGGCCTGCTCACGTCCGACCTGGAGGGCCGGTTCTCGATCCCGGTGCTGATGGGCGCCGAGGACGCGTTCGGCGCGGGCCAGGTCTCCGTCTTCCTGTGCGACGCCCGCGGCGACGCGATCCGCGAGCAGCACCACATCCGGGCGCTGCTGTCCCGCCGCGTCGAGGGGCTGATCGTCGTCGGCTCGCGGACGGACCCGCGCCCGCCGCTGACCGGCGACCTCCCGGTGCCCGTGGTCTACGCGTACGCGCCGTCGGAGAACCCGGAGGACATCTCGATCACGGCCAACAACGTCGAGGCGGGCGGGCTCGCGATCGACCACCTCCTGGCGTGCGGACGACGCCGGATCGCGCACGTCACGGGCGACGCCTCCTACGCCGCGGCGCAGGACCGCAGCCGCGGCGCGGAGCGCGCCATGGCCGAGGCCGGGCTGGAGCTCGTGGGCGGCCGCACGTTCTTCGGCTCGTGGAGCGAGGGCTGGGGCCGCGGCGTGGCGAGCATGATCCTGGACCAGTACCCGGACGTCGACGGGTTCTTCTGCGGGAGCGACCAGATCGCCCGCGGCGTGCTGGACACGCTGCGCGAGAAGGGCCGCGACGTGCCGCGCGACATCTCCGTGATCGGGTTCGACAACTGGGCGGTGCTCACCACGAACACCCGCCCGCAGCTCACCAGCGTCGACATGAACCTGGAGCAGGTGGGCCGCGTCGCAGCGCGCCGGCTGTTCGAGGCCATCGAAGGACAGGCGGCCTCGGGCATCGAGGAGCTACCGTGCCGCATAGTCACCCGGGAGTCGTCGGTCCCGGTCCCGTGACGGTTCCCCCGGCGGAAGGAGGCTGACGTGGCGTGGGCGGAGCTCGTCTTCGACCTCCTGGGGGTCTTCTTCTTCGCCGTGTCGGGTTCGCTGCTGGCGGCCCAGCGACAGTTCGACGTCGTGGGCTCGCTGCTGCTCGGCACCCTCGTGGGCCTGGGCGGCGGCATCCTGCGCGACGTGATCCTCGACGCCGGCGTGCCGCGCGCCTTCGACTCGCCGATCTACCTGGTCCCGCCCGTCGTCGCCGCGGTCGTCGTGTACTTCTTCGCGCACGTCGTGCACCGCTTCCACGACGTGCTGATCACGTTCGACGCCGCCGGCATGGCGCTGTTCTGCATCACCGGCACGCTGGTCTCGCTGACCGCGGGCATGAACCCCGTGGCGGCCGCGATCCTCGGCCTGATGACCGCCGTGGGCGGCGGCGTCATCCGCGACGTCGTGGCCAACGACGTGCCGCAGATCTTCCGGGCCCGCGGCCTCTACGCGATCCCGGCGCTGCTCGGCGCGGCGCTCACCAGCCTGCTGGCCTCGGTGGACTGGCTCAACCTCGGCACCGGCGCGGCGATCGCCGCCCTGGTGTTCGCGCTCCGGATGGTCTCGCTGCGGTACGGCTGGGAGGCGCCCGCGGCCGGCGGTCCCGGCACGGCCTGACCTCGCACCCGGGGCGGCTACCCGGCCGCGGGTTCCCCGCAGAACTCCAGCGCGACGAGCGCGTAGGCCGCGTCCTCCGCCGCGGCGCTCTGGGTCATCCCCTGGTTCACCACGACCGTGACCTGCCGGTCGCTGCGCGGGTCGGTGAAGCTGTAGGTGCCGTACCCCGGCACCCCGCCGACGTGACCCCAGACCTCCTGGCCGCAGAACTCGGTGCGACCGAGCCCCAGGCCGTAGTCGAACCCGGGGAAGGCCGGCAGGGCCGCCCGCATCTCCCGCAGCAGCCGGTCCGGCAGCAGGCGGCCACCCAGCAGCGCCGCATAGAAGCGGTTCACGTCGCGGGCGGTGGACACGATGTCGCCGCTCGCCGGCGCGACCGACATGTTGTACGCGGTCAGGTCGGTCGGCCGCGTCGTCGGGCCCACGGCCTCGTACCCGCGCATCGCCGGCCGGCGCAGCCACGGCCCGTGCCCGGAGACGTAGGTGTCCCGCAGCTGCGCCGGACCGAGCACCCGCCGCTCCAGCTCGTCCGCGTAGCCGTTCCCGGTGACGCGCTCCACGAGCATGCCCAGCAGCACGTAGTCGGTGTTGGAGTAGCCGAACTCCGTCCCCGGAGCGGATCCGAGCGGCTCCCGGGTGGCGATCCCGACGAGCTCCGCCGGCTCGTGGTCCGCGAAGCGGGAGCGTGCCACGAGCCCGGGATCCGCCCACAGGACGTCTCCGTAGTCGGACAGGCCGGTGCGGTGCTGCAGCAGCTCGCGCACCGAGATCGGCTCGGCGTAGGGCAGCACGCCGGGCAGGTAGCGGGCCACCGGGGCGTCGAGCTCGATCCGGCCCTCCGCGACGAGGCTCAGGACGACGGCCGCCGTGAACGACTTGGTGACGCTGCCGACGCGGAACTGCCCGTCCGGCCGGGGCGCACGGTCGGTGCGCAGGTCGCCGGTCCCTGCGACGACGGTCCGCCGGCCGCGCTCGTCGCGCGTCTCGACGACGACCCCGGGCGTGCCCGCCGCGACGATCCGTTCGGCCTGCTGGACCAGCGCCGCCGTCGAGGGCGGCGCCGCGATCGTGGCCTGCGGGTCCGGCGCCGCGACGGCGGACCCGATGGACGCGGCGAGGCAGACGAGGGTGGCGGCCGCGACGGCGCGGCGGTGCACGATGCTCATGCCGGCGACGCTATCGACGGGCCGACGCCGGCACAGCCGGGCTGGCCACCCTCATCGAGGTAGGGGTAGCCCCCTGGACCGCGCGATGCGGAAGGATGCACCGTGGAGCCGGCGCGACCCGCGCCGGGCCGAGGGGAGACGGCATGACGAACCAGCGCACGACCGGGACGGGCGGCCTGGCCCGCCGCGGGCACCTGCTGCGGCTCGGGGCGCCGCGCGACACCGCGGCGGTGCGGCACCTGGTGACGTTCCTGGTGGCGAGCGTCGTGACCGTGCTGGCCACGCGGGCCTACCTCGCCGCGACGGGCTACCCGCAGATCGGCGGGGGCGGGCTCCACCTGGCCCACGTGCTGTGGGGCGGCCTGCTCATGGCCCTGGCGATGATGCTCCTGCTGTCGTACGTCGGGCCGGTGCCGCGCTCGCTCGGCGCCCTGCTCGGCGGCGTCGGCTTCGGGCTGTTCATCGACGAGGTCGGCAAGTTCGTCACGTCCGACAACGACTACTTCTACGCCCCGACGGCCGCGATCATCTACTTCGTCACGGTGGTGCTGGTGCTCGTGGTCGAGGGGCTGCACGGCCGCCGTCCGCACCACCCGGCCGAGTACCTCGCCGTGGCCGCCGACCGGCTCGCCGCCGGCCTGGCCGGCGGGTTCACGCCGACCGCGCGGCACGAGGCCCGCGAGCTCGCCGCCAAGGGCGCCGGTGAACCCGGCGCTCCCCTGGTCGCCGAGCTGGTGGACGCCGTGCCCGACGACGACGCCGACGTGCCCGACCCGGTGCGTACCGGGGTGCGGGGCGTGGTGCGGTGGCTGGACGCGCTCGTCGACCGGGCCTGGGCCGCGTGGCTGGTCATCACGCTCCTGCTGCTGGTGGGCGCGGCCGAGGCGACCGTCGGGCTCCGCGTCCTGGCCGGGGAGGTGAACGGCGTGCCCGCCTGGACGGGCGCCGCGATCCTCGTGGCGGTCGGGGTGTCCGTGGTGCTGCTGGTGGTCGGCATCGTCGTGGGGCGGCGCGACCACCTCCAGGGCGCGGTCTGGGTGCGGCGCGCGGTGCTGGTGAGCCTGCTGTTCACCCAGCTCCTGGTGTTCCGGGCCGTGCGGTGGACGGCGGCGTTCGGCCTGGTCCTGGACGTGCTGGCGTTCGTGGCGCTGGAGGTCCTGCTGCGCGAGGAGCGCGGGGTGCGGGCCCGCACGAAGTGACCCGCACCCACGAGGGGTCCGGTCTCACCTCAGGGTGCTCAGCACCGCGACCACACCGTGCTCCTCGATCCGCCCCGTGACCTCGTCCGCGGCGTCGATGACGGCGGCCGGCGCGTGCCCCATCGCGACGCCGCGGGCGGCCCAGGTGATCATCTCCAGGTCGTTGACCCCGTCGCCGACGGCGAGGGTCGCGCCCGGGTCCACGCCGACCCGCTCGCGGATCCGTTCGAGCGCCGTCGCCTTGCTCAGGGACAGCGGCGTGACGTCCACCCAGTCGGGACCGGCCGGGGTGGCCGTGACCCCGAGCTCGCGCAGGGGCGCCAGCAGGCTCAGCACCCCGTCGCCGCGCAGGATCACGCGCGCGGCCTGGGCCTTCCACAGCTCGGCGTCGGCCACCCGGCGCTGCTCCCCGTTGACCAGCCCCTCCTCGAAGACGCGGTTGACCCGGTACCCCCAGCCCACCTCCTCGACCCCGACCTGCACGGCGGGGAGCGCCGCGCGCGCGAGCCGGACCACGGGCTCGACGTCGAACGAGTGCATCTTCTCGATCCGGTAGCCGCTCGGCAGGTCGGCGTCGACCCGGGCGACGACGGCGCCGTTGGACGCGACCGCCCAGCCCTGCTCGATGCCGAGCTGGCCGGCCACGGGGAGGATCCCCACCAGCGACCGGCCCGAGGCGAGCACCACGTGGTGGCCCGACCTGCGCACCTTCCGGACGGCCCCGACCGTCACGGCCGGGACGATCCCGTCGGCGCCCAGCAGTGTTCCGTCGATGTCGAGGGCGACCAGGGTGCGGGTCCTGATGCTTGCTCGGGGGGCGGCCGTCGGGGCCGTCCGCAGCTCGGTGGCGGTGGTGGTGGAGGTCGACGTCACGGTGCCGGTCGTGTGTGTCATGTACCTCAGACGCGGGCCCCTCCGGGATGTCACAGCACTTTTCGGACAGATGAAGGGCAAGGTGGGGGCATGACGACGCGCAAGAAGCCCAACCCCACCCTGACCACGCTCACCGTGGTCGTGCTGACCGTCGTGGCCTGGTGGATCTTCCTGGGCCGGGACGTCGTCCGGGAGGTCGACCCCGCGACCGGGAACGTCACCGGTCCGTACGGGGCGCCCCAGGTGATCGCGTGCGTGCTCGTGCTGGTCGCCCTGGTGGTGGTCGGCACGCTGTCCGCCCCGGCGTGGGCCGCGGTGCTCGCGGTGGCCGTTCCGTTCACGGCCGCGTGGACCATCCAGGCGCAGGCGACCGACGACTCGGGGCTCTGGGCCGTCGGCGCGCTGCTCGTGCTGCTGGGCACCCTCGCCGGGGGCGCGGTCGTCGCCGTGGTCACCCGGGTCGTGGAGCGCCGCCGGGCGGCCCGGAGCACGACCGCGCCGTAACCTCGGCCGGTGCGGGTGACCCGGGGTGAAGTTCGCCCGGGCCGCCCGCGCCGTCGTGCGTCGTCCGGCTCCCACCGATGTGTCAGCACCGGTGCGTTCAGGCTAGGGTTGTCGCCGGGTCAGGACGCGGCTCGTCGGCGCTGAGCGCACGAGGAGACCTGCTGTTGACCGCGGACCCGCTGGAAGTCGAGCGTGCCCTGACGCTCGGCGTGAACCACACCGTCGGCCGTTACCGATACGAACTGGCGACCGAGGTGTGGTGGTGGTCGGACGAGACGTACCGGATCCACGGCTTCGAGCCGGGCGACGTGGTGCCGACCACGGCCCTGATGCTCGCCCACAAGCACCCCGAGGACCTGCCCTCCAACCCTCAGGTCACCGCGTATGTCGCCGCGACCGGCAAGCCGTTCAGCAGCGTGCACCGCATCATGGACGCGCGGGGACAGGAGCGGACGCTCGCGGTGGTCGGTCAGGGCCGCCGCGACCCGGGCACCCGGCAGGTCGTCGAGCTCGTGGGCTACTTCATCGACGTCACGGCCGGGATCAAGGACCAGGCAAACCGCGAGGCGGACACGGCCATCCGGACGGCGGCCGCCGCCCGCGCCCCCATCGAGCAGGCCAAGGGCATCATCGCCTTCGCCCTGGGCATCGACTCGGCGGAGGCCTTCGAGCGCCTGCGCAGCGCCTCCAACGACCACAACGTGGCGGTGCGCGACGTCGCGCGCCTGATCGTCGAGCTCACCAGCACGCGGAGCACGGCGGCGGACGTCGCCGCCGTGCTGACCGCGCCCCGGCCGCCTCAGCCGCCGGTCTGACCTCCGCCGCCCTCGGCCCCGGCCGCCTCAGTCGCGGCCGGCCGAGCTGAGCGACCGCAGGAACTCGTCGACCACGGACCGTTCCACCACGGTGACCAGCGCGGACGACGACGCGAGGTCCACCAGCGACTTGGCGATGTCGCGCACCGCGACATTGGTCTCGTTGGACACCCGGCGCAGCAGCTCGAACGCCATCGTGTGCTCCAGGGAGTAGGTCATCATCAGGATGCCCTTGGCCTGGTCGATCACCGCCCTGCGCTCCGCGGACGCCTGGATCGAGAGCGTGGCGTCGCGTGCCGCGGCCGCCCGGTGCGAGCCCGTCACGTCGATGAAGTAGCCGGACAGCTCCGCCACCCGGCCGGTGCCGGGATCGCGCCGGGCCTCGCCCGTGATAACGAGCGTGTGCGTGCGGCCGTCGGCGTCGAGGATGCGGTGCACCGAGCTGAACGTCTTGCCGGAGTCTGCCGCCTGCTTCAGCAGCCCGGCGGTCTGGCCCAGGTCGTCCGGATGCTTGTGCGCGAGCATGAGCGCCGTGGTGGGCACCACCTGACCGGGTTCGAAACCGTGCATGCGGTAGACCTCGCTGGACCACGACCACGTCTCGGTCACCAGATCGAGCAGGTAACGCCCGACGAGTGGCATGTCACCGCCGTCGAGCACTTCCTCGATCTTGTCCTCCATCGGGAACTCCCTCGGTCGCGGGGTGCTACGGCGGACCCCACCCTCACCACGGGACGCGCCCACTCGCACGTCAGGGGCGGTGCGCGGCCCGGCGATGAGTTCACCCGGCCCGCCACGTCAGTCAGGGGACACCGAACCTACGGAACGGACAGATCCATGACCGAGCTGAACCCCGAGGTCGCCCGCCGGGCGATCGTCGAGCACACCCGGCGGCTGGCGGTCTCGGCCGCCGCGGCCGGCCCCGCGGCCGCCGTCCCCACCACGCCGGAGTGGACCGTCGCCGACCTGGTCGCGCACGTGGGCCAGACCCAGCACTGGGTCGCGGAGATCGTCGAGCGGCGCATCATCGACCCGGCCCAGCTGCCCGCCGGCTCCGCCGAGCTGCCGGCCGACCCCGGCGAGTGGCCCGCCTGGCTGGCGGCGTCCGCGCGGCGGGTCGCGGACGCGCTGTCCGACGACGCCCTCGACGCGCTGGTGTTCAACGCCGCGGGGGACGCCCGGACCGGGGCGCGCTTCTGGATGGCCAGCGTGCTCAACGAGTCGGTGGTGCACGGCTTCGACGGCGCCAACGCGGCGGGCCGAACGGTCGACGTCGAGCCCGACGTCGCGGCGCTGCTGATCGACAACCACCTCGCGATGCTGACCTCCCCCACGTGGAAGATGCGGCGGCCAGAGTCCGCGGGCGCCATCCGGGGCACCGGGCAGACCCTGCAGTGGCTGGCCACCGACACCGACGACGGCACCGGCGCCTGGCTCGTCGAGCGGCGGCCCGACGGCGCCCGGTGGCACCCGGGGACCGAGCCGGCCGACGTGACCGTGACCGGCCCGGCCGGGGCGCTCCTGCTCACCCTGACCCGGCGGCTCCCGCTCGCCGACGGCGCCCCGGCCGGCGTCACCGTCGACGGCGACGCCGCGCTCGCCCGGCACTGGCTGGACAGCACGGCCCACGTCGCCGACTGACCGGGCCGGGCCTACCCGAGCCGCGTCCGGGCGTACCCGACGGCGAGCAGCACCCCGGCCACGGCGAAGCCCGCCCACGCCCAGCCGGGGCCCGCGAGGGGACCCGCCAGCAGGGCCCCGACCAGCGACGACCCGACGACGCCGCCGAGCGCGAGCGCCAGCCCGTTGACGCCGAACCGGGTGGCGACGGCGGCGGCGGGCGCCCCGGCGGCGACGACCGCGCTCATGGCGGGCTGAAACACCATCTGCCCGAGCGTGAACACGGTCATCCCCGCCACGAGGGACCCGAGGCCCGGGCCGCCGCCGAGCAGGGCGATGCCGGCGCCCATGGTGGCGGTGCCGAGAGCGAGCACCACGGGCAGCCGGAGCCGGTCCTGCAGCCAGCGCGTCACGGGCACGGTCGTGGCGAGCACGAGCACGGCCGCGGCCGCGTAGGTCGCGCCGACGCCCACGCTGCTGCCGAGCGCGCTCTCCAGGCGCAGGGGCACCACGAGCTGGAGCTGGGTGAAGATCGCCCAGGCCCCCGCGTTGAGCAGCAGCAGGGCGACCAGGCCCCGGCGCGCGTCGCGCCGGGTCGCGGGGTGGGCGGCGGGCGCTCCCCCGCCGGGTGGCAGGGTCCCCGGCTCCACCGCGCGCCCGAGCCCCCACCAGGTGAGCGGCGCGGCGGCGAGGAACAGCAGCGCCGCCACCCCGCAGACGACGTCGAACCCGGCGGTGACGAGCAGCCCGCCCAGCAGCGGACCGACGACGAACCCGGCGTTGCTCAGGGCCTCGCGCCGCGCGAAGACGTCGGGCCGTGCGCTGCCGAGCCGCGCGTACGCGGCGTAGCTCGCCGGGTGGAACAGCGCGCCGCCGAGCCCGATGGCGAGCCCGGCGGCGCCGACCGCGACGGGCGTCGTCGCGAGGGCCAGCGCGCCGAAGCCCGCCGCCCGCACGAGCACGCCGGCCACGATGGTGCGGCGCACGCCCCACCGGTCGGCCAGCAGGCCCGCGGGGAGCTGCAGCCCCTGCTGGGCGGCGGCCCGGATGCCCGCGAGCAGGCCCACCAGGGCCAGCCCGAGGCCGAGCCGCTCCGAGAGGTGCACGGCGAGCAGCGGGACCAGCAGGTAGAAGCCCGTGGCCATGACGAACGTGTTGACGTAGAGGGCGGTCATCACGCCCGGCGGGGGCGACGGCGTCCCGTCGGAGGAGGTCACCGGGGACCGAGCACCTCCGCGAGCGCCGCGAGCTTGCGGGGGTTGTCGTACGCGCCGCCGCCCTCGTGCTCGTTGTACGGGAACACCTCGATCTGGGCGGGCCCGCCGTACCGGTGGTAGGCGGCGAAGACGGTCGACGGCGGGCAGATCTTGTCCATGAGCGCCACGGAGAACCAGGCGGGGCAGGTGGCGCGGGCCGCGAAGTTGGTGGCGTCGAAGTAGGAGAGGGTGCGCATGGCCGTCTCGATCTCGTAGCGGTGGCCCTTGAGCCAGCGGGCGATCTCGGAGTACGGGCCGGCGTCGGTGATCTGGGAGGCGCGCCGGTAGTGGCTGAGGAACGGCACGTCGGCGATGACGCCGGCGAGGTCGTCGCGCAGGCCGGCGACGGCCAGCGCCAGCCCGCCGCCCTGGCTGCCGCCGAGCACGGCGACCCGCTCGGGGTCGACGCCGGGGAGCTGCTTGACGGCGTCGACGGCGCGGACAGCGTCGGTGATCAGGCGCCGGTAGAAGTGCTTGGCGGGGTCCTCGATGCCGCGCGTGAGGAACCCGGGCGACGAGGAGCCGTGCCCCTCGGGGGCGACGTCGGGGGTGTCGGCCGTGGTCTTGCCGCCGCCGCCCTGCCCGCGGTTGTCCATGACCAGGTGCGCGTAGCCGGCGGCGCTCCAGGTGAGCCACTCCCACGGCACGCCGCGGCCGCCGTTGTACCCGATGTACTGCACCACGGCGGGCAGCGGCCCGCTGCGGTGGCGCGGCAGCAGCAGCCACGCCTTGACGGGCTGCCCCGCCCACCCGGAGAAGGTCACGTCGTGGACCTCGACGGTCGCCAGCCCGGCGTCGTACGGCACGGCGACGGGCTCGGCCGAGGCGGCCGCGGCGGCGTCGAGCGTCTGCTTCCAGAACGCGTCGAAGTCCGCCGGCTCCTCGGGCACGGGGCGGTAGGCGCGCAGCTCGTCGAGCGGCTTGTCGAAGAGGGCCATGGTTCTCCTCCGGGTGGGGGTGGGTGGAGCGGTCAGGTGGTCAGAGGTCCGAGAGCGGCCCGACGTCGGCCGGGTTCAGGGGGTGTCGCAGCACGGGCGCGGTGGACACCTCGTCGGCACCGACGTCGGGGTGCTGGTCGCGCGGCTGCCCGTCCAGGTCGTCGACGACGAACGGGTAGGTGCCCACGGCGGCGTCGACCGCGGGTCCCTGGCGCAGCCGCCAGAGCCCGCCCGTGCGGACCAGCTGCGGGTCGACGACGCGGATCTGGCTCGCCTGGGCGGTGATGCCGAGGGTCGCGCTGCCCTGCGGGAGGGCGATGTTGCCGGCGAGGGTCAGGCCGTCGGTCGCCTTGTGCTCGGCGAACAGGCGGCCGGTGTCACCGACCACCACGTTGTTCGCGAGGGTGACGTCGGCCGGCGGGTAGACGTAGTTGGCGCCGAGCTCGATGTTGGAGACGTTGTCGACGAACGTGTTGTGCACGATCGTCGCCCGGTGCACGCGCCAGTGCGCCGAGGTCGAGCCCGACCCGTCGACGTCGCCGCCGTCCACCTGGAGGGCCGCGGTGTAGCCGGAGCCGGCGAGCCCCTCGAAGTAGTTGTCGTGCACGCGCTGGTCGTCGCCGTACAGGCGCACCCCGCCCGTACCGGCCTTGCCCCCGCCGAGGAACACGTTGCCGTGGATCTCGTTGCGGTCCCCGCGCCGGGCGACGACGGAGCCCGCCGACGTGCGGAACGTGTTGTACCGGACGGTGTTGTCGTCGCTCTTCAGCGAGACGATCTCCGGGTCGGAGTCGCAGTTCTCGAACAGGTTGTGCTCCACCACGGCGAACGAGCTGGAGTCCGAGATGGCGGAGACGCCGAGGCGGATGGCCTCGCCACCGTTCACGGGCTGGGCGGGGCTGTCGGAGAAGTAGTTGTGGTCGATCCGGTCGTGCTGCGAGATCTGGGTCGCGCCGCCGTAGACGGTGACGTAGTTGCCCAGCACCGTCTTGCCGGCGAACGCGTTGTGATCCACCCGGTTGTCCCCGCTGCCCTCGCCCGCGATCGACACCCAGTGCCGTGAGGAGGACGGGTCGGCCGGGGGCTCGAACGCCAGCCGGAAGTCGTTCCGGGTCAGGCGCACGTTCGTGGACGCCTCGATCTTGAGCGTGGCGGCGTTGCGCCAGGCCAGGCCGCGGACGACGACGTGGTGCGACCGCGCGACCTCCAGCTGGCCGCCCGTGACGACGGCGCCGCCGAGCGTGGCGCCCTCGATGAGGATCGGGTGCTCCGCGGTGCCGGTCTTGTCGGCCAGCTTGACCATCGAGTACTCGCCGTCGGCGAGCACGATGCGGTCGCCCGCGAGGGCGCCGGTCAGGGCGGCAGCGAGCTGGGCGCTGGTGCTCACCCGGACGGTGCGCAGCGGGTCCGCGGCGGCGGCCGTGGCCACGGCATCAGCCGTCGCCGCGGCCTCGGCGGCCATGACCGGGCCGGCGCCCGCCGGCGCCGCTACGGCGGTGGACGCGAGCGCGAGGCCGAGGGCCGTGGTGACGGCGGCGCGGCGGGCCCACGAGCGGGATCGAACGGAGTGCAGGTTCATGGTGCTACCTCCTGGATCGACGGAGCGGACGTGATCGGGTCAGACGAACGACGCGGTGACGGTGGCGCCGCGCAGGGCGGCGCCGTCGGCGACGAGCCGCCAGCCCGCGCCGCGGCGGGTCACGGTGACGCCCGCGTCGGCGGCGGCGAGGGTCAGCCCCGGTACCTCGAGGTCGACGACGACCTGGGCCCGGGCCTGGGTCGGGTCGCTCAGCGCGACGCGGGTGGGGCGCTGCCCGCGGACAGCCGGGTCGGCGTGCAGCACGACGGACGCGGCGCCGTCGGCCGCGAGGGCGCCGGAGTCGCCGGGCGCTCCGGCCGCGCCCTCGACCAGGGCTACCCGGCCCGCACCCCAGAAGTTCGCGGCGACCGTGCCGCCGAGCGCGACGGCGTGCACGGCCTCGTCGCGGCCGAGGACGCGCAGCCCCGCCGTCGTGCCGCACGCCTCGGAGAAGGCGCGCGTCGCGGCCGGGCTCGCGCCGGGCAGCAGCACGTAGGCGTAGCCGGCGTCGGCGGGCGCTGCGCCGTGGTCGAGCCAGGCGGTCAGGTACGGGCGGGTGACGGGGGTGTCGGTGCCGTACTTGACGTTGATCTCGCGCCAGGTGTGGGTGCGGTCCTCGCGCAGGGCGTGCAGGCGTGCGCCGTCGGGGAAGACGTAGCCGGCGGTGCCCGCCAGGTGGCACCAGCGCACGCCGTCGGCGACGCCGGACCAGCCGGGCGTGACGTGCTGGTCCACGCCATCGACCACGAAGGCGGCGCCGTCGCGCACCTTGCGGTTCTCCACCACAGTCTCGACGCCGGCGGCACTGGGCGCCGTGACGCCCGAGCCGAGGCAGACCACGGCGTCGTCGAGCAGGAACCAGCTCTTGAGCGCCCGCAGGTCGGAGCCCTGCGCGCGCAGGTCCTGCCCGTAGCTGCCCAGCGTGCTGCCGGGCAGCGCGGCGCCACCCACCCAGGTCGCGTCGTTCGTGGCGCGGTGGCCCTCGCCGTCGGCGCGGCGCGCCGTGTCCACGGTCGTGCCCGGCAGCCGGTACGGGTCCACGGTGGGCCAGTAGTCCTCGCTGTAGTGCCCCAGGTCGTCCGTGTAGAGCAGCAGCATGCCGTCGGAGAGGTGCCAGCCGTGCAGGTTCTCGTTCTGGATCGACTCGTAGTTGTACACGCGGGCCGAGTAGGCGCTGACGCTCACGGCGAAGCCGGGGCGGTGGTGCACCACCTTGTCCATGGCCGGGTACTGCCGGTGCGCCACGAGCGGCCCGCGCGGGGCGGGGCCGGCGGCCAGGAGCGCCTTGGCCGCGACGACGGACGCGGGCGTCGTGCCGGCCAGGAAGTCGCGGTAGGTGTCCTCGGCGATCCACTGCGCCACCAGCGCCGTCAGGGTCGCCGCCTGCGCGGCCGGAGCCGACGGGATGAGCCGGAGCGTGCCCTCGACCACCGTCTGGGTGGAGGCGTGGCCCTGCTTGCTCGACCGCGCGATCTCGCGCCCGCAGACCGAGGCGACCATGTCGCCGCGCGCCATCAGCGGGTCGAACGCGTCGGTCACCCAGGCGTAGACGTTGTCCAGCGCCGGGTCGGTGACCTGCCACGGCGAGTCGCCCAGCAGGTGCAGCAGCGAGGACAGGGTGCCCAGCAGCTCCTTGCCGTAGCCGCCGTTGTACGGGTGCTTCCAGTGCTGCAGGAACGACCCGTCGCGGAAGAACCCCTCCCCCGTGCCCGCCGCCGCGGCGTCGTCCACGAAGGCGAGCACGCTGTTGGCGCCGCCGCCGTCGACGTCGCTCAGGGCGTCGCGGACCCGCAGCAGCGCGTCGCCGTCGCCGTCGAGCGCGGCGCGGACGGCGACCACCGTGGCGATCCACACGCGGTTGGCGCCCGTGGCGATCTGCCGGTCGGCGCGCCACAGGTTCGGGTCGGGCGTGTAGTGGTGGATCGCGGCCGTGGACCGCGCGAGGTCGGCGCCGAGGTGCTCGCGCAGCACCACGAGGGTGTCGGCCAAGGCCGAGGCGGAGCCGATCTCCCAGTCCCAGTCGTTGTCGAACCGCGCGAGCCCGGGGCCGTAGATGTTGGTGTGCATCCAGTCGAGCCCGTCCGCGACGGCGTCGGCCACCGCGGCGTCGCCCGTGACCGAGGTGCCCGGCGTCGCCCAGGCCACCGCGATCGAGCGCAGCCGCTTGAACGTGGTGGTCACGTTGGTGGACCTGGTGCGGTCGGCGAGGTCCGCCCACAGGGCGGTGCGCCCCGCGGACCGGTCGAGGGTGGCCAGCACGGTGGTCGCCGCCCGGTCCACGCGGCGGACGGCGGCCGCCACGTGCGCGTCGGCCAGGTCGAGGCCGGGCCCGCCGGTCTGCAGGGCGGCCCAGCGCTCGACCAGCTCCGTGGTCGACGACGCCGGCAGCGCCCGCGCGGGCAGGGCCAGGTACGGGGCCAGGCCGGCCATGCCCGCGAGCGTGCCCATGCCGAGCAGCACGGTGCGCCGGGACGGGCCGGAGCCCTCGTTCGTCAGGTCGTTCTCCATCACGGTCCCTCTCGTCGTTGAGGTGGTACGTCGGTCTGGTGGAGCGGGCGCGCGGCACCCGCCCGTCTCGCGACGGGTGGTGTCCGGCGGGGTCAGCCCAGGAGCGTCCGGCGGCCGATCGCGCCCGCCATCGCGGCGGCACCCGCGGGGCTCGGGTGCAGGCCGTCACCGCTGTCGTACGCGGGCCGGAGGCGGGCGGGGCCGGCGGGGTCCGCGAGCGCCGCGGCGACGTCGGCCACGGCGTCGAACGCGCCCGGCCGGCCGGTGCCCGCCCCGGCGAGCAGAGCGGCGTTGACGTACCGCCGCTCCTCCTCCAGGGCCGGGGTCCAGCGCTGCCAGCCGCCGAACGGCGTGATCGTGGTGCCGACCACGCGCAGGCCCTGGTCGCGGGCGCGCAGCACGAGCTGCCGGTAGCCCGCGAGGATGATCTCGGGGTCGGTCTGGCTGGGCGGCTGCTGCAGGTCGTTGACGCCCAGGACCACGAGCAGCGTGTCGACGCCGGGCAGCGCGAGCGCGTCCCGGTCCAGGCGCGCCTGGCCGCTGGGGCCGAACCGCTCGTCGTCGAGCAGCACGCGGTTGCCGCTGATGCCGAGGTTCGCGACGCCCACCGGCCCCCCGCGCTCCGCGAGCCGGCGCGCGAGGTGGTCGGTGAGCCGCTGGTCGGCGTCGTCGGGCGTGCCGACGCCCTCGGTGATCGAGTCGCCCAGCACGGCGACGGCGGGGACGCCGGGGCGCTCGACGTCGACGCCGCACAGCAGCACGGCCGAGCGGGTCACGGCGGCATCGCCGGTGCTGAAGCCGTCGCCGGCGTCGGAGGTGCGGTCCCCCGTGGCGACGTAGCCGGTCGCGTGCACGTTGCGGTGAAAGCTCAGTGGGCCGGTCGGTCCGGGCAGGTGCACGCTGACCACGAGGTCTCCGCCGTCGGGCACGGTCAGCGGCACGGGGTCGCTGACGAGCGTCGCGCCGGCGGCGAGCAGGCCGCCGCCCCGGCCGCCGAAGGTCACGGGGGTCACCGTCTCGGGCGCGACGCCGGGGCCGGCGCCGGTCAAGCCCGGGGCACGGCGGGCCACGGTCACGGTGCCCACGAGCACGGGCTGCGCCGAGAACGTCCCGGCGAGGCGGACCCGCAGGCGGCCGCGCCCGCCGGGTGCCGTGCCGGCGCTGAGGCGGAGCACGTGCCGGACGGTCCGGTCGGTCACGCCGGTGGCGACCAGCGGGTCGGTCGCCGTCGGGCGCGTGTGGGCCGTGGCCCAGGACGGCACCCAGGTGACGGGACGGCGGGCGGCGGGCGGGGCGACGTCGGCGACGGCGTCCGCGAGCGTGCGGGCGGCCGCGCCCGGGGCGACCAGCAGCGCCCCGGTCGAGGCCAGGGCCCCGGTCAGCAGTGTGCGGCGGGCGAGCGGTGCGGTGCCGGTCATGCGTCCTCCGTCTGGTCGGGGGTGGTCTGGTCGGGCGACCCGGTCTGGTCGAGGATCACGAGCCCCACCAGCACGGGCACGCTCGCGAACAGGAGCAGGGGCCCGGCCGGGATCACGAGCGAGAACACCGGCGTGGCGACGACGGCGCCCAGCAGCGCCGTCCCGCGGCTCACCGAGCCGAAGGCGAACCACAGCGCCTCGCGGGCCCACGCGCTCGCCGTGCCCGCGGGGTACGTCCCCGCCACCACGGCGAGGGCGACGTGGTACGGCACGGCCACGAGCAGCAGGCCCAGCGCGAGCAGCACCAGCACCAGCGCGACGCCGCCGGTGCGCCCCACGAGGAAGGCGATGTCGACCGCCAGCAGGGTCAGGCCCGCCGTGGAGGCGACCGCGTGCGGCAGCAGCGGCCGCAGGTACGTGCCGAACGCGCGGAAGACGCCGGTGAACGTGCGGGTCTCGCCATCGGCCCGCCAGGCCCGGAGCGTGTGCGCCGTGGCCGCGAGCGCCGGGAGCCACGTGACGACCCCCAGGCTCAGGACGGCGAACGCGGCGCCCGCGAGCACCGGGTGGGCGAGCCACTCCAGCCAGCCCATGAGCGTGCGGGACCACTGGCGGGAGCCGTCGGGGCGGGACCGGTCCGAGCGGACGGCCGCACGCGGTGCGGCGGCGGTCATGCGCCGGCCCCGAGCACACGCGTGACGGCGTCGTCGGGGCCGCCTGTCGCGCCCGCGAGCAGCTCGGCCCCGTCGAGCCGCACCTGCCGCGCCCCCACGACGGCGACCTGCCGGTCGCTGCCCTCGCCCGCGACCAGCACGGCGCGGGCCTGCGCCGTCACGCCGTCGGCGTCGATCACGCCGTCCGGTCCGGCGAGGTAGGCGAGCTCCCCCGCGCCGAGGTCGATCGCGACACCGGCCCGCGCGGGCAGGATCCTGGCCGCCGGGGCGGCCGCGACGTCCGGTCCGGGCTCCCGGAAGGCGTCGAACGGCTCGATCACGGTCACGGCCAGCAGGTCGCGGCCGGACGGCGGCGTGACCCGCAGGGTGTGCAGACGCCGCGTGACCACCAGGTCGGGCGTGCTGGAGGTGGGGTTGGCCTCGACGTCGGTGACGACGCGCTCGACCGTGCTGCCTTCGCCCGCCGGGCCCGCGTACGTGGTGAGCCACGCGCCCGCGCGCCCGTTGCGGAGCACGTTCGAGACGGCGCCCGGCTCCGGTGGCGTCACCTCGTCGGCCGGGTGGTCGGCGTGGAACAGCAGCGTCCACGTCCGCGGCCGCTCGGCCCGCCCCCGGTCCACGACGACGGTGCGGCCCGACGGCAGCACCGCGATCGTGCGCTCCAGGGTCTCGACGCCGAGCTCCTCCGGGTACATGCGCCCGGTGCGCGCCCGGCCGTGCAGGAACCCGCCCTCGGCCAGGACGTCGACCATGTCGGCGGTCCGGTCCGGCGGGGCGTCCGCGTACACGTGGTAGCGGCCCTCCCCCGCGAAACCCTGGCCGTCCACCAGCACCAGGTTGTGGTGCCCGGCGCGCTTGCGGTTGGAGTAGCCCTCGTCGACCAGGAGCCACGCGCCGCGCGAGGCCAGCACGAACGAGCCGGCGTCGGGGTGGTGGTGGCCGGCGCTCAGCGTGTCCCAGCCGCGCTCGGCGTCGAGGCGGCGCGAGGTCTCCCACGCCGTGCGGCCGCCGCCGGGCGAGGACTTGAACGACAGCAGCGTCGCGTCGTCGGCCCAGGAGGTGCGGTGCACCAGCAGGCCGAGGTCGTCGAACGCGGCCTGCGCCGGTACCGACCGTGCCGGGTCGACGGGTGCGACGGCGGCGTCGTACCAGAGCAGCTCGGCCCACGCCTCGGGCAGCACACCCGGGCGGACGCCGCTCTCGTACGCCTCGCGCCAGAAGAAGCGGTCCGCGACGGTGTCGGCGAGCCACTGCGCCTCGCCGATCCCGTACCGCGCGGCGAGGATCCGGTACAGCGCGACGCTGTGCCCGCTGCGCCGGTCGTGGCAGTCACCGTGGTCGACGATCTCCTCGTAGCCGGGAGCGGCCTGGTGCAGCCGGTAGAAGAAGGTGTTCGCGAGGAACCGGCAGCGGTCCCACCAGTCGACGCCCTCGGTGTGCTGGAGCAGGTCGAGGTACGTCGCGAGCCACGGCACGCCGTAGCGCCAGTACACGACACCCTCCATGTCGGAGCCGTCCGCCGGCAGCACGTCGACCACCGTCGAGAACGCGGCCTTGGCCCGCTCGGTCCAGGCCCGCTCGCCGAGCGCGTAGCCGACCGTGGCCAGCCCCGTGTGGCAGATCCAGTGGTGGTTCTGCCAGAACGAGCTGCTCCACCAGGAGCCCTCGCTCGCCACGGCGAAGTCGTACAGCCGCTCGCCCTGCAGCGCGAGCTTGGCGCGCAGCAGCTCGGCACGCTCCGGCCCCAGGTCGTCGCCCAGCCAGGTGTAGGCGAGCGACAGCCCGTGCAGGATCCACCCGGCGTCGAGGTCGTGGTCGGGCAGGTGCGCCCGGCCCCAGTGCTCGAACGAGACGGCCGCCGAGATCCAGCGCCACGCCTCCTCCAGATAGTGCTCCTGCCCCGTCAGCCGGTAGGCGAGCGCGAGGTTCGCGGCCGCCGGGCCCAGGTAGGTGATGCTCGCCAGCGGGTGCTCCGCGGGCGGCGCGGTGCGCCGGTAGAGGTCGCACTGCTCCGCGAGCCGGCGCCACTGCGGCGCGAGGTCGCCGGCCAGGCGCGAGCGCAGGTCGGCCAGGCGCGCGTCGTCCAGCAGGAGCATGCGGGGTGCCACCCGGGTCGCCTCAGCCATGCGTCACCTCGGCCGGCAGCGGGTGGACGTCGACGACGCCGTCGGCGCGCCGCACCCGGACCTCGGTCGCGTCCAGGCCGAGCAGCTCCGCCCCGAGGCCAGGGCCGGTGCGGTACACCGACACCCACAGGGCCGCCGTCGCGTCGTGCGCCGTCCAGTCGACGTGGGCACGCTCGCGCTGCGGGTCGTCGGCCGGCCCGGGGCCCGGGACCACGACGGGCCGCACCGGCACGGGTCCGGCGGCACCCGTGGCGCGGGCGGCGTGGGTCCCGTCGAGCCGCTCCGCGCCGTCCCACGCGGTACGCACGACGTCGCCGTCCAGGCGGACCTGGAGCGGCACGTCGGGCCGCAGCCCGAGCGTGAGCCGCCGCGGCCGGTCGGCCGTCGCGGCGACGACGTCGAGCAGGTAGCCGTCGCCGACGACGACGTGCCGCACCGCCCGCACGCCGGCGTACCAGGAGGTCGCGTCGCCGCGGACCTCGACGGTCAGCGAGCGCTCGTCCCGGGCGAGCAGGGCGCCGGTCGCCTCGGCGGGGTCGCCGTCGTCCACCCGCACGCACGGGTGCGCGACGGCGGACGCGTAGTGGTCGCGCCAGGCCGGGTGACCGTAGGGCACCTGCCCGGGGTCGGGCTGCCACGGGGTCTGCCGCCCGTAGAGGTAGAGCGCGAGCTTGTCGTGGTGCCCGTGCGCCGCGCCGTGCGGCCCGTGGTCGAGCACGGCGTGGATGCCCCCGGCGCGCACGACGGAGATACCCACCTCCTCGTCGACGCTCACGGCGGCGCGAGCGGGGCGGCTGCTGGCGAGAGGCGCCCCGGTGAACCAGCCGCCGGGCAGGGTGCGGAGCTCGTCCTCCAGCGTGTCGCCGTCCCCCGCCTCGCGGCGGGCCCGGGCCGCGACGGCACCGAGGCCGGCGTCCGCGACGAACCCGTCGGCGAGCGCGCACAGCTCCGTCCACTCCAGCGCGAGCGGGGCGCGCAGGTAGGGGCCGTCGTGCACCGCGGGCAGGATGCCGTCGTCGGTGGCCAGGCCCGCGAGCACGTCGGTCATCGCCACGATCCGGTCGCGCGCCGCCACCGGCAGGTCCGCCGGGTCGGTGCCGCGCAGCGACAGCAGGTAGGCCCGCAGCACGAAGCCGTGGTAGTACGTGCTGGCCTCCCACTCCCAGCCGCCGCGGGTGGTCGCGGCGAGCGCGTGGGCGAGCTGCCCGTGCTCCCCGGCCAGCCACTCGTCGTCGGCCACGGACACCGCCGGCGCGCCGTCCGCGCCCGCGCGGACGAGCTCCGCGGCGCGGGCGCAGACCCGGCCGGAGGCGTTCAGCCACGCGGTGTAGTTCGAGGTGAACCGGCCCTCGGCCACGAGGCTGTCGCGGGCGGCGCGGGCCGCCTCGGCGGTCGCGTCGAGCACGGGGAGCACCGGGCGCATGCTCCCGGCCAGCTCCGGGGCCGACTCGGCGAGCGACCACACGGCGTGGCCGATCGAGACCGACCAGATCGCATCGGTCAGCGCCTGGTGGAACAGCCGGCCGCGCAGCATCCAGTCCTGCGCGCGCTCGTTCTCGTCGCCGGCCACGGCGGCGTGGACCTCGGCGTACGCGACCAGCAGGTCAACCGCCTCGGCCCGGTCGGCGGCGGAGCCGGTGCGGGCGGCCCGGTGCGCGAGCACCCGGATGCGCCGCGCCCACGCCTGGTGGCTCAGCACCAGCCAAGCGCCGCGCACCGGCTCCGAGTCGACGCGGCACCCGTGCGGGCACCGCACGCCGTCCGCCGGCGGCACGGGTCCGGGGATGCCCTCGTGGGAGAGCTCGGTACCGTGCGCCGGGCAGACGAACTGGTGCCACCAGCCGCCGCGCTCGCGCGGCAGGCCGGACGCCGCGACCGCGTGCTCGGGGACGAGGGAGGTCATCGGGGCCAGGTCCCGCCGTCGACGTCGAGCGTGGTGCCCGTGATGTACGACGCCTCGCGGGAGGCGAGGTACAGGACCGCCGCGGCGACGTCGTCCACGGTGCCGGGGCGGCCGACCGGGGTGCCGGCGACCATCTTCTGCTGCGCCTCGGCGGTGCTGAACGTGCCGTGGAACGCGGTGTCCGCGATGTACCCGGGGGCCACGGCGTTCACCGTGACGCCCTGCGGCCCGAGCTCCTTGGCCAGGCCCTTCACGAAGCCGCGCACGGCCGCCTTGGCCGCCGCGTAGACGACGGACCCGGGCCCGCCGCCGTTGTGCGCCGCGAGCGAGGACATCGCCACGATCCGCGGTCGGTCCGACTCCAGCAGGTGCGGGATCGCGGCCCGGCAGGTGCGGAACGTCGCGCCGAGGTTCACGTCCACCACGGACGCGTAGTGCTCGTCGCTCATCTCGGCGACCGGCACGCGGCCGATCAGGTGCCCCGCGTTGCAGACCACGACGTCGAGCCCGCCCAGGAACGCCACGGACTCCGCGACCAGCCGGTCCACGTCCTCGGTCACCGTCACGTCGGCGCGCACGGCGACGGCCTTGCGGCCGAGCGCCTCGACGTCCGCCACGGTCTGCGCGGCGGCGTCGGCCGAGCTCCCGTAGTGCACGACGACGTCGGCCCCCGCGGCCGCCAGGCCCAGCGCGATCCCGCGGCCGATGCCGTGCCCCGCGCCCGTGACCAGTACCCGTGCGCCCGTCATGTCCATCGCCATCGTCAGTCCTCTCGTTCGGCACGCGGCGCCCTGCCGCGTGTCATCTGTTGCCCGCGTGTCACTTGATGCCCGCGTTGGCGAACCCGCGGACGAAGTACTTCTGGCCGAGGAGGAACAGCACCACCATCGGCACGGTCGCCAGGGTCGTCCCCGCCATGAGGAAGGCCCACTGCGTGTCGTTCTCGGTGCGGAACACCGACAGGCCCACCTGGATCACGCGCATCGAGTCGGTGCGCGTGACGAGCAACGGCCACAGGAAGTTGTTCCAGGAGCTCTCGAAGGTCAGCAGCGCCACCGTGATGAACGCCGGCTTGACCAGCGGCGTCATGATCCGCGCCCAGATGCCCAGCTCGCTGACGCCGTCCAGGCGGGCCGCCTCCTCGAGCTCCACCGGCAGGTCCAGGTAGAACTGGCGGAACAGGAACACCGCGAACGGCGTCACCGCGCCGGGGACGATCAGCGCCCACCAGGTGTCGAGCCAGCCGGTGCCGCCCTGCCCCAGGATGTCGTTGCCCCCGAACAGCGGCATGAACCGCACGATCAGGAACTCCGGGATGATCTTGGTGTAGGTCGGGATCATCAGCGCCGCGACGAAGCCGATGAACACCAGCTCCGACCCGCGGAACCGCAGCCGGGCCAGCGCGTAGCCCGCCATCGACGCGATCACGAGGTTGATGGCCGTGTGGCTCACCGCGATGATCAGGCTGTTGCGGGCGTAGGTCAGGAACGGCGCCGCCGCGAGCGCCTCGGCGTAGTTGCCCCACGCCCACTGCGCGGGCAGGAACGACGGCGGGGTGGCCGCGAGGTCCTGGGGCGTCTTGAGCGAGGTGAGGACCATCCACACGAAGGGCACGATCATCACCACGGCGATGACGGTCAGCACCACGTAGAGGGCGCCGCGTTCGAGCCGGCGGCGGGCCGCCGGGGTGCGGGCGGAGCCCGGGGTCGTGCGCGGCGGGGCCGCCGCGAGGTCAGTGCCTGCCACTGTCGCCTCCGTTGAGCCGTCGGTTCGCGAGGGTCAGGATCAGCAGGAACACGAACAGCACGATGGACTGGGCGCACGCGTAGCCGACGCGGAACTCCCGGAACGCGGACTTGTAGATCTCGTAGGTCATCATCGTGGTCGTGTTCGCCGGCCCACCGTCGGTGAGGATGTAGATGAGGTCGAACGCCTGGAAGGCGGAGATGACCGAGGTGACGAAGACGAAGAAGGTGGCCGGGCGCAGCAGCGGCAGCGTGAGGCTGAAGAACTGGCGCGTCCGGGAGGCGCCGTCCACCGAGGCCGCCTCGTAGACGTCCTTCGGCAGCGACTGGAGCGCGGCCAGGTAGATGAGCATCTTCAGGCCGATGCCCTGCCAGATGCCGACGGTGATCACCGCGGGCATCGCCCAGGTGGTCGACGAGAGCCAGTTCTGCGCGGGCAGCCCGAAGAAGCCGAGCGCCATGTTGAGCAGGCCGTTGCGCGGGTCGTAGATCCACAGCCAGACCAGCGCGACGGCGATGGTGGCGGTGACCTGCGGGATGAACACCGCGGTGCGGAACAGCGCCCTGGCCCGCAGCTGCGTGTCGAGCATGAGCGCGATGAGCAGGGCGATCGCCATCGCGACCGGCACGGTGAAGAACGCGTAGACCAGGGTGTTGAGCATGCCCCGGCGGAACACGGGGTCGCCGAACGCGTCCAGGTAGTTCTGCAGGCCGATGAACCGGGGCTGCGTGAGCACGTCGTAGGACGTGAACGACAGCACGAACGCGGCGATCACGGGGATGCCGATCCAGATCAGGGCGTGCAGGAACGCGGGCGCCACCATCAGCATCCCGGCCCGGCGGCGGGCCGCCCCCGCCCGCCCGCGCCGGGGCGCGGACGAGCGGGGCGGCGCGGCGGGCGGCGCGCTCACGGCGCGCGGCGCGGAGACAACGGCCACGACAGGACCCTCTTCCTCGAGTGGACGGACCGGTTCACAGGCGGGCGATCGCGTCGTCCGCGATGCCGGCGAGCTGGGCGATGGCCTGCTCGGCGGTCTGCTGGCCGACGACGGCGGTCTCGAGGGTCGGCTTGATCTTCTCCCGGATCTCCATCCAGGCCGGCGTGCCGCCCTCGGACCACGCCTTGTCGAGGTTCTCCACCGCGAACGCGACCATGGGGTTGCCCTTGACGTAGTCGCTGTCGATCAGGTCGGAGATCGCGGGGACCGAGCCGCGCTGCTCGGCGGCGACCAGGACGGCGTCGGGCGAGCCGAGGAACTCCACGAGCGCCCGCGCCGCGGCCGGGTTCTTGGAGCTCGCGGACTGCGAAATCATCGTGCCGCCCTGGAGCATGGCCGGGGCGGTGTTCCCCATGACGAAGGTGCCGATCTTGTCGATCAGCTCCGGGCTCTGCTGCTGCAGCTGCACGTAGAGCGAGTTGTTGGTCATCATGATCGCCGAGGTGCCCTGCTGCAGGCTGGTCGGCTGGCCGACCTCGGTCTTGAGCGCGAAGTCGGCCGAGCCGTCCTTGATCATGTCGAGGAAGAGCTGCAGCGCCGCGACGCCCTCGGGGCCGTCGAACAGCACCTCGCGGCCGTCAGGGGAGAAGAGCTGCCCGGAGTTGCCGAACAGCAGCGTCTCCCAGCACTGGCGCAGGTCGATGGAGAACGGGTCGAACCCGACGCGCTCGACCCGGCCGCCGGCGTCCCGGACGGTGAGCTCCTTGGCCATCTCGCGCAGCTCGGCCCAGTCCTTGGGCGTGTCCTTGATCCCGGCTTCCTCGAAGAAGTCCTTGCGGTAGGCCGCGATGCGGGTGTCCAGCACCATCGGCAGCGCGTAGAGCTTGCCGTCGAACCGCGACGGCTCCAGCACCCGCTCCTCGTAGGTGTAGCGGGTGGCCAGCTCGTCGGGCAGGGGCGCGATCGCGTTCTTGTAGGCGAAGGCGGGGATCCAGCCGACGCCGAGCGTGACGACGTCGGGCATGAGGCCGCTGGCCAGGCCCGTCGTGATCTTCTCGTTGAGGGAGCCGTAGTCCGTGTAGTCCACGGTGACGTTGACGTCGGGGTACTTCTCCTTGAACTGCTTGAGCAGGTTGCCCTCGAGCGTCTCCTTGCCCGTGGCGCCCTCGAACAGCGCGCACAGGAAGGTGATGTCGCCCTGCGCGGGGCCGCTGGCGTCGGCGGCAGGTGCGCCGCTGCCGCTCGTCGTGGCGCATCCCGCCATGACGGTCGCGGTCCCGAGGCCCATGGCCGCGAGGAAGTTGCGACGGCTGAGTTCCATGACTTGCCCTTTCGATCGGCACTGATCTCACCAAGGCGAGGGAGTCTGCCATGACTCCCTGGTGTAACGATGCACTGACCATAGGGGGCCATCAGGCAGGGGTCAAGTGTCCGTTTATGGACTATGCTGGGGTCAGTTCAGTCCATCGATGCACTGGCAAATGGGCTGGATCCCGAACCGGAGGGGGCCGCACCCGCACATGGCTGGAGTCACGATCCTGGACGTCGCGCGAGCGGCGGGAGTGTCAACGAGCACCGTCTCGAACCTGCTCAACGGCCGCACGGAACGCATGCTGCCCGAGACCCGGCAGCGGGTGGAGTCCACCATCCGCAAGCTCGGCTACCGGCCCAACCGGGCCGCCCGCCAGCTCCGCACCGGCAAGCCGCAGGTCATCGGCCTGGTGGTGCCGTCCGTCGGCAACCCGTACTGGGGCGCGCTCGCGCGCCACGTCGAGGCCGCCGCGCTGACGCAGGGCTTCCACGTGCTGCTGTGCAACTCCGAGCGCGACCCCGGCCGCGAGCGCCAGTACGTCGACGAGCTGGTCTCCGACGGCATCCGCGGCATCGTGCTGTGCTCGTCCCTGCCCTCCCTGGAGCACGTCTCCAGCCTGCTGGAGGACGGCCTGCGGCTGGTCGCCTTCGACCGGACGGCGCAGGCCACCGACCCGGCGGGCCTGATCAACGTCAGCGTCGACAACACGATCGGCGCCGAGCTGATGGGCGAGCACCTGGTGTCGCTCGGCCACCGCCGGATCGCGTTCGTCTCGGGCGCCATCCGGTCGATCAACCGCACGGAGCGGTTCGAGGGTTTCCTGCGCGCCCTGGAGCGCGCGGGCATCGCGCGCCAGGACGTCGTCACCTGGCCCGGCAGCAGCGTCGACAGCCAGTTCGGCGACGTCGAGGCCGCCGAGCTGGGCAGGGTGGCCACGACCGAGCTGCTCGCCGGCCCCAACCCGCCCACCGCGATCTTCGCGGTCAACGACATGACCGCGATCGGCGTGTGCCGCGCCGTGCGCGACGCCGGGCTCGAGGTGGGCCAGGACATCTCGGTCGCCGGGTTCGACGACATCGTGCTCGCCGAGCTGTACTCACCGGCCCTGACCACGGTGCGGCAGCCCATGAAGGAGATGGCCGCCGCCGCGTTCCGCGCCCTGCACACCCCGGAGGACGACGAGGGCTCCGGCCCCGGCACGTCGCTGCTGTTCCGGCCGGAGCTCGTGGTCCGCGACTCGACGGCGCCCCTCGCGGGGTGACGGGCGGGGGTCAGGCCTCCCGCGGCGCGCGCGTGCGGTACCAGACCACCGCCGTGATCACCGCCAGCAGGACGACCGGGATCAGGTACACGACGGACCCGGCCCCGGCGGACCGGTCGGCCGACGCCCCGAGGTCGGCGTGCAGCGCCAGGGCCAGCAGGAGCCCGAAGACGTTGTTGGCGGCGTGCAGCACGACCCCGGTCTCGATGCCGCCCGTGCGCCAGGCGATCAGGGCGAACGCGACGCCGACCGCCAGAAACTGCAGGTTCAGCCACACGTCGGTCGACAGGTGGATCGTCGCGAAGAGCACGGCCGAGACGGCGACGCCGAGCGCGAGCGCGGCCCGTGGCCCGCGGCCCCAGCTCGCGGCGACCCGGAAGATCAGCCCGCGGTAGCCGTACTCCTCCCCCGCGCTCTGCAGCGGCACGACGATGATCGTGACCACGAACATGAACACGAGGTCTGCCGTCGTCCACGATCCCGCCGGGGACGGCTCCAGCACCGCGAGCACCGCCATGTAGAGCGCCCAGACCGGTGCCAGGACCAGGATCGCCCGGCCGAGGACCGCGGGCCGGAACACTCGCGCGACCGAGTGCAGCGAGGCGCCGCCGACGCCGTACAGCCAGCGCTGGATCAGCATGCTCCACGGGATAAGCAGCGCGGTGGAGGCGTAGGTGCTGGCCAGGGTGACGGTCGTGAACTCCGTACCGCCGGTGACGACGCTGTTCCGCCCGAGCGCGAGGTCGATCTGGCCCCCGAGCTGCGCGAACGCCGCGCCGAAGCCCAGCAGGCCGGCGTGCAGCAGCACGATCGCGAGGACGCCCCGGCCGATCCGGCGCTTCTCGCCCGCGAGCGCGAGGTGGTAGGGGGCTCCCGCGGGGACCGGGTGCGGCAGTCGCGTGCTGGTTCGGCTCATGTCGCAACCCTCCCGGCGGGACGTGGCGGCCGGGAGTGCCGGTCAGTCACCGGTGCACGTGACACGGCGACGGCCGACGCATGACAGGTGTCACGACCTTCCGCCCGAGGGTTGACCGGGCCCCTGCGACACGGTGTGGAGTGGTGCCCGACGGACCAGTGACGCACCCAGATCTACGGAGAGGAACCAGCGTGGCACGCGATCCCTACGGCCTTGGGGGCCTGGACGGACTCGATGACGTCGACGGGCTCGACGACGTCGACGACGGTTCGGGTGCGTGGTCGACGCCCGCACCCAGGCCCGGGGCGCCGTTGCCGCCGTTCCGCCCCTCCGCCTCGCTCGAGCGCACCCGGTTCGAGACGGTGCTCCCCGACGGCTCGGTCGCGACGGTCGACGTCGACCACATGGAGGGCCGTGCATCGCTCTACCGGGACGGCCGCCACGTGTGGTCCGCCGACATGCCGGTCCGGTTCCCGATCGGGCCGGACCGCATCGAGGTCGCCGCGAGCAGGTACGGCATGCAGCGCATCCACCTGGTCGGCACGAACGGCGGCGAGCGGCGTCTCGATCCGGCACCCGGGACGCCCGAACACTGGCGGGCCCAGCTGTCCCGGCGCCACCCGGCGCTCGGACGAGCCCTGGCCACCGCCGCCGTGCTCGTGCTGGTGGTCAACCTGACCCTGCTCGCGCCGCAGCTGCTCGAGGTGGTCACCCACCTGCCGCTCTGGACGGAACGCTTCCCGTCGTTCGTCTCGCCCGTCGATCTCCCCGCCAAGGCGAACGCGGTGCTGACCGTCGCCGCGGCCCTCGCAGGCGTCGAGCGGGCGCTCACGTTCCGGCACCACCGGCTCCTGGACGTGGAGACGGACGGGATGAGTGCGTGACGTCGGTGTGCCCCGGCCCCGTCGCGAGACGACAGAGGCCGCCGTTCAGCCGGGCCTGCGGCGGAACATCTTCTGCCTGCGCTGGTCTTGATCCGAGCCCCGCCGGTCGGCTGGGACACTACGACCGTGGACACCGGACGTGAGGCGGCCCGACGCACCGAGGACGACCTCGGCATCACTCACACCTGGGGAGATGGACCCGAAGTCGTCTTCCTCAGCAACCCGCTCGCCGACCCGGTCGCATGGTCCGCCGCCACACGCGGCGACCTCCTGCGCGCCGGCCACCGAGTCACGACGTTCGAGCACCGCCCCGAGCAGGACGACTGGTGCAGCGTCGTCGCCTGCGTCACGGAGTTCGTGGAACGCAGGGAGGCGCCGGTCGCGCTGGTCGGCTGGTCGCAGGGCGCTGCGGTCGCGCAGGAGGTCGCCCTCGCAGCCCCGACCAGAGTCCGGGCCGCTGCCCTGCTCGCGCCCTACGGACGCCAGAACCAGATCGACGTCATCCTCCAGCAGGCATGGGACGACCTCCTCGACCACGGCACCGACAGCCTGCGGCTCCTCTTGAACCTGCTCACGGCGTTTCCGCCCGAGCGGCTGGCCGACGACGGCTTCGTGAGGCACCTGCGCGCCACGCAAGACGACTGGTCCGGGCCGCCCGACCCGCAGGCGCGACGCCGGTCCGCAGGATTCATCAGGTCCTATCAGGACCGGCTCTCCCGCCTTGCCGACGTCGTGGTCCCGTGCTTGGTCGTGGGTTTCGAGCTCGACACCGACACCTTCGCAGCCCGAGCCCGCGAGGTCGCCGACGCGATCCCCGGCGCGGAGTACCTCGAGCTGCCTGGCCTTGGCCACGCCGCCCCCGCCACGGATCCACACCAGGTCTGGCCGCCCGTTCTCAGCTTTCTCACGCGGCACCATCCGGTCTCGGCGTCAGCAGCGTAGGCCTCGAGCCGCTCGCGCACGTCCGCGTCGGCGAACAACAGATGGCGCCCGGCCCTGCGGCTGGACCTGCTTCGTGGGCAGCCATCGGCACCCCATTCGTGGCAGGAATCGTGACACTCTCCTCGCACCGGCTCTCACTCCGTCCTGCGTGAGAACGACAAAGGCCGCCGACCCGGTGATTCACCAGGTCGGCGGCCTCTGCGGCCGAGGATCAGCCGGACTTGCGGCGGAACATCTTCTGGACCGGGCCGGTCGTCTCCGAGCCGTGCACAGATCCCGTGTTCACGTCGCCGGCGGCAGATCGACCGCGTGCGGCGTTCTTCCGGTCCAGCGCTTCCTTGAACCGCGCCTTCGCGTCCGTGCTCGGCGCGGTCGCGGCCTTGGGCGCCTCTGCGTCCTGGGCCACTGCCTCCTCGGCATCGGTCTTCTCGTCCGTCACACCGATCACCTCCTCTTGTTTCGGGGGTCCCACGATCGGGTCCGTCGTCGGCCCCAGCCTGCACCACGGCGCGCCGGGGTGCCAATCGCTTTTTCGCCCCGGCCGGCCGGGGTCTACGCCTGAGCCGCGGCCCGCTCCGCCTCACGCTCGGCGCGCTCGGCGCGCAGCGAGGTGATCGCGCTCTCGAAGTCCTCGAGCGAGTCGAACGACTGGTAGACGCTGGCGAAGCGGAGGTAGGCCACCTCGTCGAGCTCGCGCAGGGGGCCGAGGATCGCGAGGCCCACCTCGTACGCGTCGATCTCCGCGCTGCCGTTGCTGCGCAGGGTCTCCTCGACCCGCTGGGCCAGGATCGCGAGATCGTCGTCGCTGACGGGGCGGCCCTGGCACGCCTTGCGGACGCCGGCCGCGACCTTGTCCCTGCTGAAGGGTTCGGTGGCGCCGGAGCGCTTCACGATCGAGAGGCTCGCCGTCTCGACGGTGGTGAACCGACGGTTGCAGTTCGGGCACTGCCTTCTGCGCCGGATCGACAGGCCGTCGTCGGCGGTCCGCGAGTCGACCACGCGCGAGTCGGCGTGGCGACAGAACGGGCAGTGCATGCTTCACTCCTGCATGGTCGGCCACGGACCGGAGACATCCGGTCGCGCCCCGACCGTAAGCGGGCAAACCACCCCCATGCAACATCGCCGCAACATTTGACGGCGAATCGTCGCCTCTGGCCAGTTTGGGCGCCCTTAGCTCACTCCTTCGGGAGCAGGAGCAGCTCGCCGACCCGCACCGTGGCGGACGACATCTCGTTCAGGTCCTGGAGCCGGGAGACGGCGTGCCGCACGTCCTCGCCGGGCCGCGCGACCTCCTGGGCGAAGCCCCAGAGGGTCTCCCCCGGCTGGACCGCGTGCACCCGGACCTCGGTCGGTTCGCCGGGCGAGCTCGCGACGGCGGTCGCGCCCCACGTGACCATCGGCGCGACCAGGAGCATCGCCAGGAGCACCAGCACGAACCGGCCGCGACGGGTGAGCCGCAGGCCGTCGAGCCCGAGCCGGTCGGCGACCGAGCGCGCGCCCTGCGGGGCGTACGGCCGGTGCGACTCTTGCGCTCGGGACATTCCCTGGGCCGGGGCGACCGCGCGAGGCCCGGCCGGGGCGACCTTCCGGACGGCCGGGTGCGCCGGGCTGAGCCGGTACGCCCGCACCGCCGCACTCGTTCCGGACACCTGCCCGTACGCCGGGGTGTACTGCCGCAGCGGGATCACGTCCCCCATGGCCCCTCCTCGAAAGACGACTCGAACTCTTGTCCGTCATACACACGTTCGTCGAACGCTCGTACCATTGTGTAGCACGGGACACCGTCGATGTCGAGACACGCTCGAACATTCGTTTGAGCCGAGTGGAATTGTGATCTAGAGTGGGCAGCGCACAGGAGAACATTTGTCGGAACGGGAGGGGCACGGGCATGACGGGACGGGACGGGACCAGCGACACGAGAGCCGTCGACACGGCACTCTCGGGTGTCGCCACGTTGGACGCGCCGGGCGACGGAGTCGTCGCCGACGTGCACACGATCTCGCCGGCAGACCGCCTCACCGAGCGGCAGCGCCTTGTGCTGGACACGATTCGGCAGTCGTTCGAGACGCGCGGTTACCCGCCGTCGATGCGAGAGATCGGCGAGGCCGTCGGGCTGGCCAGCCCGTCGAGCGTCAAGCACCAGCTCCAGATGCTGGAGAAGAAGGGCTTCCTGCGCCGCGACCCCAACCGGCCGCGCGCGATGGAGCTCGTCGAGCCCATGGCGGAGCAGGTCGACAAGCCGTCGCGCGGCGAGATCCACTGGCCGGAGCCGCGCCGCAGCGGCCAGGTGCACTGGGGCAGCTCGGTGCCCGACGACGCGAGCACCCCGCCGCCGTCGTACGTGCCGCTCGTCGGCCGGATCGCGGCCGGTGGCCCGATCCTCGCCGAGCAGGTCGTCGAGGACGTCTTCCCGCTCCCCCGCCAGCTGGTCGGTGACGGCGAGCTGTTCCTGCTCAAGGTCGCGGGCGACTCCATGGTCGATGCCGCGATCTGCGACGGCGACTGGGTCGTCGTGCGCCGCCAGAACGTGGCGGAGCAGGGCGAGATCGTCGCCGCCATGATCGACGGCGAGGCCACGGTCAAGACGTTCAAGCAGACCGACGGGCACGTGCTGCTGCTGCCGCAGAACCCGGCCTACGAGCCCATCCCGGGTGACGAGGCGCAGATCCTGGGCCGCGTCGTCGCGGTGCTGCGGAGCCTCTGAGGTAGGTCTCGACAGGCTCGACCAGCAATCGCTGGTCGAGCCTGTTCTTGTTGGTCGAGCTTGTCGAGACCTAGAACCCGAACCTTCGCTGCACCGCCCGCACGCTCTCCGCGGACGCGCGCAGCCCGGCCAGCTCGTCGTCGGACATCGGCACGGGTACCGCGCCGGTGACTCCCCGCCGGTCCACCAGCGACGGCACGGACAGGCACACGTCGCTGATGCCGTGGTAGTCGTCCAGCAGCGAGGACACCGGCATGATCCGCCGCTCGTCCTTGAGCACGGCCTCGATGATGCGCGTCGCGGCCAGGCCGACGGCGTAGTTGGTGGCGCCCTTGCCCGCGATGATCCGGTAGGCGGAGTCGACCACCTCGTGGTGCACCTCGGCCCGCGTCGCCGAGTCGATGGGCCCGGCGCCGCCCACCGGCACCCAGTCGAGCAGCGGCACGCCGCCGATCGAGGCCGAGCTCCACAGCGCGATCTCCGAGTCGCCGTGCTCGCCCGCGATGTAGGCGTGCACGTTCCCGACGGCCACGCCGCACCGTTCGGCGAGCACCACGCGCAGCCGCGAGGAGTCCAGCACGGTGCCGCTGCCGAAGAGCCGCTCGGGCGGCAGGCCCGAGATCTTGAGGGCCGCGTAGGTCACCACGTCCACGGGGTTGGTCACCATCAGGTAGGTCGCGTCCGGCGCGACCTCGACCAGGCCCGGCAGGATGTTGCGCATCAGCCCGATGGTCGCCTCCGCCAGGTCGACGCGGCTCTGGCCCGGCTTCTGCTTGGCCCCCGCGGTCACGACGACGACGTCGGCCCCCTCGCACACCGCCGGGTCGTCCGAGCCGATCACGTGCGCCTGGGGCGTGAACATCAGGCCGTGCTGCAGGTCGAGCACCTCGGCGTCGACCTTCTGCCGGTCGATGTCCAGCAGCGCGATGGTGCGCGCCGAACCGCGGGTCAGCGCCGCGAAGGCGAGCGTTGAGCCCACCGCCCCGGCGCCCACCACGGCGATCTTGGTGGTCCGGGAGGCGGGCTGGGCGGCGGGGACGTCCGGGGTGGCTGCCATGCCCTCAGGCTAGGCGCAGAGGCCCCGGCGGCGCGGGCCGCGACGGCTACGTGTCGAGCCGGGCGAGCGCGGCGCGGACCAGCTTCGGGTCGGTGGTGGGCCAGAACCCGGGCATGGACCGGGTGAGGAAGGACGCGTACCGCGCCGTCGCGAGCCGCGGGTCCAGGACCGCGACGACACCCCGGTCGTCCATGCTGCGGACCAGGCGCCCCGCGCCCTGCGCGAGCAGCAGCGCGGCGTGCTGCGCCGAGACCGCCATGAACCCGTTGCCGCCCGCCTGCTCGATGGCGCGGGCGCGCGCGGCCTTGACCGGGTCGTCGGGCCGCGGGAACGGGATGCGGTCGATGAGCACGAGCTGGTTCGACGGCCCGGGGACGTCGACGCCCTGCCAGAGGGACAACGTGCCGAACAGGCACGTGGCCGGGTCGTCGGCGAACTCCCGCACCAGGGTGGGCAGCTGGTCGTCACCCTGCGCCAGGATCGGGAAGTCGAGCCGCTCCCGCATGGCCTCGGCGGCGGCGTTCGCGGCACGCCGGGACGAGAACAGGCCGAGCGTGCGGCCGCCGGCGGCCGTGATGAGCTCGGCGATCTCGTCGAGCTGCGCCTCGGTGGTGGGCTCCCGGCCAGGGGCCGGCAGGTGCCGCGCGATGTAGAGGATGCCCTGCTTCGGGTAGTCGAAGGGGCTGCCCGCGTCCAGGCCGTGCCACGGCGGGGCGTCCTCACCCTTGAGCCCGAGGGTGCCGGCCACGGCGTCGAACGTGCCGCCGAGCGCGAGGGTGGCCGAGGTGAACACACCGGTCGACTCCCCCAGCAGGTGCGTGCGGATCAGGCCCGCGACGTGCAGCGGGGCGGCGTGCAGCCGCGTCACGTTGTCGCCGAACCCGCCCCAGCCGTTGTCCGGGCGCGAGCACCACAGCACGTCGGCGGTCGTGTCCTGCGACGCCATGCGCTCGGCCGTCTCGAAGAGCTGGAGCATGGCGCCCTGCGCCATCTTGAGTCCCGGGTCGGGCTGGCCCGCGTCCTTGGCCTTCGCGCCCTTGCCGCCGGCCTCGGGCTTGAGCGTGCTCAGCACCTCGCGCGCGGCGTCCCGCACCGCGCCGACCGCCGTGCGCAGCTCGTCCGGCAGGCCGCTCGGGAACCGCTCCGCTGGTGCGGTGAGCAGCAGCGTGCCGAGGTTCTGCGCCGCGGCGTCGAGGTTGTCGGTGTTCGTCCCGGCGTGCCGCCGGGCTAGCCGCGCCGCGCTCTCCACGGACGCCATGGACAGGTCCACGGTGGCCGACGACGTCACGCGGTCGGTGAGCTCGTGCGCCTCGTCCACCACGACGACGTCGTGCTCCGGGAGCACGCCCGGGCTGCCCGTGGCCGCGATACCGAGCATCGCGTGGTTGGTGACCACCACGTCCGCCTCGCGGGCGGCGGCCCGCGCCTTGTCCGGGAAGCACTCGGCGAGCATGGGGCACTTGCCGCCCAGGCACTCCATGGCCGTCACCGACACCTGGCGCCAGGCCCGCTCGGGCACGCCGGGCACCAGGTCGTCGCGGTCGCCGCTGTCCGTCTCGCCCGCCCACTCGTGCAGGCGCCGGACGTGGTCGGCGAGCGTGGCGCCGTCGTCCCGCCGCCGCGACCGGCCGGCCCCGCCCGAGGCCTCCTCGGTCTTGGGGTGGTCCTCGCCGCCGGGCAGGTCGAAGAGGGTGGTCTCGTCCTCCGGGTAGCCGCCGCCCACCTTGTGCACGCACAGGTAGTTGTGCCAGCCCTTGAGCAGCGCGACGCGCGGCTCGCGCGGCAGCGCCGGCGCGACGGCCTTGGCCACGAGCGGCAGGTCGCGCGTGATGACCTGCCGCTGCAGGGCGAGGGTCGCGGTGGAGACGATGACCTTGCTCTGCGCGGCCACGGCGTGCCGGACGGCGGGCACCAGGTACCCGAGCGACTTACCGGTACCCGTACCCGCCTGGACCAGCAGGTGCTCGCCCTTGTCGATGGCCTCGCCGACCGCGACGGCCATGGCGTGCTGGCCCTCTCTGCGCCCGCCGCCGAGCTGTCCGACCGCGAGGTCGAGCAGCTCCTCCACCTCGGGAATCTCGGCGGAATCGGTGCTTGCGGCGGGTGCGTCGGAAAGGCTGGTCACACCGTCGATCCTAGGCCGGACCACCGACATCCACCCTGCCTCGTCCACAGGCCCGGCCACCCGCCGGGCGGCCGGGCGCATGCCGTCCGGACTACCCCTTCACGGCCCCGCCGAGGCCCGCACCGCTGAGGAACAGGCGCTGGAACGCCAGGAACAGCACGATGGGCAGCACGGTCGAGATCGCGAGCGCCGCGAGGAACACGTCGAGCTCCAGGTAGGGCGCGATCGCGGGCAGGCGGACGGACAGCGGCTGGTTGTCCGGGTCGGGCAGCACCAGCAGCGGCCAGAGGTAGTCCTTCCACGCGGCGATCACGGCGAACACCGAGACGACGCCGAGGATGGGCTTGGACATCGGCAGCACGATGGACCACAGCAGCCGGAAGGGTCCGGCGCCGTCGACCCGCGCGGCCTCGAAGACCTCGCGCGGCAGGCCGTCGAAGAACCGCTTGACCAGCAGCACGTTGAACGCGCTGGCGCCCATGGGCAGCCAGACCGCCCAGAAGGTGTTGAGCAGGCTGATGTTCAGGAGCGGCACGTCGAGGATCGTCAGGTACAGCGGCACGAGCAGCACGACCGCCGGCACGAAGAGCGTGGCGAGCACGAGGCCGAAGATCAGGTTGCCGTACCGGGGGCGCAGCACGGACAGCACGTAGCCGCCCGTGGTCGCGACGAGGAGCTGGAAGAACCAGGCCCCCACCGCGAGGATCAGCGTGTTGACGAAGTAGTGGTCGATCTCGGCCCGGCCCCACGCGGTGGCGAGGTTGGCCCAGTCGACGCCGTTCGGGAAGAGGCCCAGCGGCTGGCGCAGCGTGTCCTGCGTCGGGGTGACCGCGGCCTTCGCGAGCCACAGGATCGGCCCGAGCCCGGCGAACACCAGGGTGACCAGGAGGCCGCCCTGGAGCACGCCGAGCGAGCCCCGTACGCTCGCCCGGCGCCGGTCGTGGGCCGAGACGATGCCGCGCTCGGCGACCGCGGCCTGGTTCTTGACTGCCATCTCAGCTGCTCCAGGGTCGGGTCACGCGGAAGTAGATCGCGGACAGGACGGCCAGGACGCCCGCGAGCATGAGGCTCAGTGCGGTCGCGGCCCCGTAGTTGCCGCCGAGGCTGCTGCCGAACGCGTAGTCGTAGATCAGCATGAGGATCGTCAGCGTCGAGTTGTTGGGGCCGCCGCCGGTGAACAGGAACGGCTCCAGGAACACCTGGGAGGTGCCGATGACCTGCAGGATCAGCGTGATGAACAGGACGCCGCGCAGCTGCGGCAGGGTCACGTGCCAGATCTTGCGCCACACGCCGGCGCCGTCCACCTCGGCGGCCTCGTAGAGCTCGGTGCGGACCCCGACCAGGGCGGCGAGGTAGATGATGACGGTGCCGCCGGCCGCGGCCCAGGTCGCCTCGAGCACCAGGGACGGCATGGCGCTGGACGCGTTCTGCAGCCACGGGAAGGGCCCGAGGCCGACCCAGCCGGCGATGGTGTTGAACACGCCGGTCGGTGAGGCGTCGTAGAAGAACTTCCACAGCAGCACGGCCACGACGGGCGGTACGACGACGGGCAGGTACGCGAGCGCCGAGAACAGGCCGCGCATGCGCCGCACCTCGCTCATCAGGACGGCGGCGGCCAGCGGCAGCGGGTAGCCGAAGACCAGCGCGAGCACGGCGAACCACAGGGTGTTCGCCACGGCCTTGCCCAGCAGGGGGTCCTGCAGCACGAACACGAAGTTGTCGAGCCCCACGAACTCGGGGGTCGAGATGAGGTTGGTCTGCTGGACGCTCATGACGAGCGCCCGGCCGATCGGGAACCAGGAGAACACCCCGAAGACCAGGATCATCGGCAGGGCGATGACCAGGGTGCTCAGGCCGCCGTCGCGCAGCCAGTCCCGGGGCGTGCGGCGGGCACGCCTGCGGGGTCCGGACGACGACGGCGGGGCGTCCGCCGTCGTCGCCCGGAGCGGGCTGGACAGTGTCGTCATCCCAGGGTCAGCTGCGGTCGAGCAGTCCCTGGACCTGGGTCTGGGCGTCGGCGAGGAGCGCGTCGATGTCCGCGTTCTCGTCCGTCAGCACAGCCTGGACCACCGGGTCGAGTGCCGCGTACACGTCCTGGGTGGCGACGGCGGGCTCGGGGATGACGGGCTGGTCGAACATCTGGTCCGTCATCGGCGCGAAGTTCTCCAGCGGGACGTTGACGAGGTCCTTGATCCAGCTCTGCTGCTCCTCGTAGGTCGCCCGGTCGAAGATCGGCAGGGCGGGGGCACCGACGGGCTGGTCGGTCTCGGCGGCGACCTCGGCCTCGGCCACGGCGGCGTCCTGGTCGGTCAGCTTGGAGATGTAGTAGAAGTCGATCCACTTCACGGCCGCGGCCTGCTCGGCCTCGGACGCCGCGGAGCTCACCGCGGCCAGCGTGCCGCCGCCGAGCGTGCCGGCGTCGTCGCCCTCCAGGGGCAGCACGGTGACGCCGTACTCGTCCGGGTTCATCTTGTTCTGCGTGAACAGGTTGGGGTAGTTGGCGCCGCCCGAGACGTACATGCCGATCTTGCCGGCGGCGAAGTCCTGGTTGATGGTGCCCCAGTCGTACAGGAAGGACGACCCCATGGAGTTGTCCTCCCAGCGCATCTCGCGCAGCATCTCCAGGGCCGCGACCGTGGCGTCGTTGTCGACGGTCGCGGTGGTCTCCTCGCCCTCGCCCTCGGTCATGCGGCCGCCCAGGGCGTAGGTCTCGGTGGTGAGGATCCAGCCGCCGGTGTTGCTCTGGGTCATGTGGGCGTAGCCCGCCTGGCCGGTCTTGTCCGCGATGGTCTTGGCGGCCTCGCGCACCTCGTCCCAGGTGGCCGGGGGGTTGTCCGGGTCGAGCCCGGCCTCCTCGAAGAGCGCCCGGTTGTAGTGCAGGCCCTGGTTGTAGGCGGCGATCGGGACGGCCCACATGGCGCCCTCGGCGTCCTGGCCCGCGGCGGCGATCGTGGGGTTGAACTGGTCGGCGTACGGCAGCTCGGCCACCAGGTCGCTGACGTCGGCGATCTGCCCGCGCTCGATGAGCGCCCGGCCGTCGGTGAACGGGATCGGGAACACGTCGGGCAGGGTGCCGCCCGCGAGCTCGGCGGCGAACGTGGTGCCGGACCAGGTGAACTCCTTGGTCTCCACCTTGATGTCCGGGTTGGCCTCCTCGAACTGCGCGATGCGCTCGTCGAACGCGTCGATCGCGGGCTGCTCGAGGCCGGCGTCGATCGAGACCTCGATGGTCACGGGACCTTCCGGCTCCTCGGCGGCGTCGGTCGACGAGCCGCAGGCCGTGAGGGTTCCCGCGAGCGACAGGACACCCACCAGGGCGAACGCCGCGCGCTTGTTTGCTGACTTCATTGTCACTCCTTGGTCGTGTGCCGCCGGGACGGCACGTCTGGGGGAAAGCTGGGAGGTGATCAGGACGGCAGGCCGAGCCAGACAGCGATGTCCGGGCCGACGGCGCCGTCGACGGGGCCGCTCGCCAGGAGCACGGTGGCCCCGGCGGGCAGGGGGACGGGGGTCGTCCCGAGGTTGACGACGCAGGCGAAGCCGGCGCCGCGAGCGAAGGCGAGGACGTTGTCGCCGCCGAGGTCGAGCCAGGTCAGCTCCTCGGCGTGCAGCGCCGGGAGGTCGCGCCGCAGGTGCAGCGCCGTGCGGTACAGGCTGAGCATCGAGTCCGGGTCGCCGTCCTGCGCCTGCACCGACCGGTCCGCCCAGCCGGCGGGCTGGGGCAGCCAGGGCGCGGCGCCGTCGTCCGGCCCGAAGCCCAGGCTGGTGCCGGTGCGCGACCACGGCAGCGGCACGCGGCAGCCGTCGCGGCCGGGGTCCACGCCCTCGGACCGGAAGTGCATGGGGTCCTCGATCAGCTCCCGCGGCACGTCCGCCTCGGGCAGGCCGAGCTCGTCGCCCTGGTAGACGTACAGCGCGCCCGGCAGGGCGCCGGTCAGCAGAGCGGCGGCGCGTGCCCGGCGGGTGCCGAGGTCCAGGTCGGACGGCGTGCCGAACCGCTTGGCGGCGAAGTCGAAGGAGGAGTCCTCGCGGCCGTACCGGGTCACGGGCCGGGTGACGTCGTGGTTGGACAGCACCCAGGTGGCCGGGGCGCCGACGGGCGCGTGCGCCTCGAGCGTGGTGCGGATCGACTCGCGCAGCTCCTTGGCGTCCCAGGGGCGCGCCATGAAGTCGAAGTTGAACGCGGTGTGCATCTCGTCGGGCCGCAGGTACTGGGCGAACCGCTCGTGGTCCGCGAGCCACACCTCGCCCACCAGCACGCGCGGCTCGGCGTAGTCGTCGGCCACCCGGCGCCAGCCGCGGTAGACGTCGTGGATCTCGTCGCGGTCCAGGTGCGGGTGCTCCCCCGGGCCAGGCGTCGCGGGCACCTCGGGCAGCGCCGGGTCCTTGATGATGAGCGCCGCCGAGTCGATCCGGATGCCGGCCGCGCCGCGGTCGAACCAGAACCGCAGCACGTCCTCGTGCTCCTGCCGCACGTCGGGGTGGTTCCAGTTCACGTCCGGCTGCTCGGGCGTGAACAGGTGCAGGTACCACTGGCCGGGCGTGCCGTCCGGGTTGGTGGTCCGGGTCCAGGTCTCGCCCTGGAAGCTGGAGACCCAGCCCGTGGGCATCTGGTCGCCGCCGGGGCCCTTGCCGTCGTCGAACCAGAACCGCTCGCGCTCCGGCGAGCCCGGGCCGGCCGCGAGCGCCGCCTGGAACCACTCGTGCTCCGAGGAGATGTGGTTGGGCACCACGTCGACGATGGTGCGGATGCCCAGCTCGCGGGCCTCGGCGATCAGCGCCTCGGCATCCGCCAGCGTGCCGAACGCGGGGTCGATCGTGCGGTAGTCCCGCACGTCGTAGCCGCCGTCCGCCAGGGGCGAGGCGTACCAGGGCGTGTACCAGATCGCGTCGACACCGAGGTCGCGCAGGTAGCCCAGGCGGGAGCGGACGCCGGCGAGGTCACCGGTGCCGTCGCCGTTCCCGTCCGCGAAGCTGCGGGGATAGATCTGGTAGATCACGGCGCTGCGCCACCACTCGTCTGCGGGGCGCGGCTCGAGGGTCGCGTCGGACGTCGTCGTCATGTCGTGAACCGTAAATCACATGACAACGACCGCGCAAGAACTCGACAGCTACTTGATGAAATTGTGACAGGTCAGCGTGCGGCTACCTTCGCCATGGCGGTCGAGGCGCGCACCACGAGCTCGGGCTCGAACAGCAGCTCGTCGCGCGCGACGTCGCCGCCGCCGATCAGCGCGGCCAGCAGGTCGACGGCGGCCCGGCCCATCGGCTCGATCGGCTGGCGCACCGTGGTCAGCGCGGGGTCGGTGGAGTTCATCAGCGCGGAGTCGTCGAAGCCCACGACGGACACGTCCGCCGGGCAGGCCAGACCGGCCCGGCGCACCGCCCGGATCGCACCCAGGGCCAGGGGGTCGCTGGCGCAGACGATGGCCGTCGCACCCGCCTCGACCAGGCGGTTCGCCGCCGCCTGACCGCTCTCCAGGGAGTACTGCGAGTGCACGACCAGCGCGGGATCGAGCTCCAGGTCGTGCCGCTGCGCGAACCGCTGGGCGGCGGCGAGCTTGCGCTCCGAGGGCACGTGGTCGGCCGGGCCGAGGAGCAGGCCGACCCGCTGGTGCCCCAGCGACGTGACGTGGCCCATGGCCTGCTCCATGGCCACGAGGTCGTCGCAGGCCACGCGCGGAAAGGCGAGGTCCTCGATCGAGGCGTTCATCAGCACCACGGGCAGGCCCAGGTCCTCAAGCCGCCGGTAGTGGGCGTGGTCGGCCTCGCGCTCGGCGTAGAAGCCGCCCGCGAAGATCACCCCCGAGACCTGCTGGGCCAGGAGCAGGTCGATGTACTCGGCCTCGGTCACGCCGCCGGCCGTGCGGGTGCACAGCACCGGGGTGAACCCCTGCTGGGCCAGCGCACCGCCGATCACCTCGGCGAACGCCGGGAAGATCGGGTTCACGAGCTCGGGCAGCACCAGCCCCACGAGCTTGCCGCGGCTGCCGCGCAGCTTGGTGGGCCGCTCGTAGCCCAGCACGTCCAGGGCGGTGAGCACCGCGTCCCGGGTGCCCTGGGACACCCCGGGCTTCCCGTTGAGCACACGACTGACCGTCGCCTCGCTCACGCCTACCTTCTTCGCCACATCGGCAAGCCGTCTCGACATACATCGATCCTAGCCACGCGGAACGCAAATCGCTTGCAGGGGTTGCAGCGCTCTGCAAGTCGCTTGCGTTGACCGGACATGCCCCGGGAACGCGACGACGCCCCGGTCACGCG
>NZ_JBHVEG010000007.1:0-76612 GCF_042802395.1 Promicromonospora sp. NPDC057488 | reverse complement strand
GGCCGGTCAGCCCGGCCGTCGCGTGCGGTCAGCCCAGCCGGATGAGCACCTTGCTGCTGCCCGGCCCGGCGGCGGCCGCCAGCGCCGCGCCGGCGTCCTCGATGCCGAACCGGTGCGTGATCACGCCGGACACGTCCAGCCCGTCGCCGAGGGCGGCGAGCGCGTCGCTGATCTCCTCGACGAACCGGTAGGCCCCGACCCAGGTGATCTCGCGGGTCACGAGGTCGCCGAGGGCCGCAGGGGCCGCGGCGCCGGGCAGGTTGCCCACCTGGACGAGCGTGCCGCCGCGGGCCGTGGCCCGCAGCACGCCGCCCAGCGCGGCGGGCGCCCCGGAGGCCTCGAACACGAGCTCGCTGTCCTGCGGCAGCGCGTCGCCGCCGGCCACGTTGAGCACGTGGTCGGCGCCGAGCTCCTTGGCCACGGCCAGCGACGTGTCGGAGACGTCGGCCGCCGTGACGGACGCCGCGCCGGCGTGCTTCGCGGCGGCCACGACCAGGCACCCGATGGGGCCCGCGCCGTTGACCACCACGTCGCGCCCGACGACGGCGCCGGCCCGGCGTACCGCGTGCATCGCCACGGCGAGCGGCTCGGCCAGCGCGCCCAGCTCGGTGCCGACGCCGTCGGGCAGACGGCGGAGCTGGGCTGCGGGGACGGCCCGCAGCTCGCTGAACCCGCCGTCGGTATGGGGGTGGAAGGCGGCCGAGCCGAAGTAGCGCACCTGCGAGTGCAGGTTGGTGCGCCCGGCGAGCCGGTCCGGCAGCACGGAGTCGGCCGTGGCGGTCGCGGGGTGCACGGTGACGGGCGTGCCCTCGGCCCAGCCGGTGACGCCCGGACCGGTGGCGACCACGCGCCCGGCCACCTCGTGGCCAAGCACCAGCGGGTCGCGCAGCACGGCCGTGCCGGAGGCGCCGTTCTTCCAGTAGGCGACGTCGGACCCGCAGACCCCGCCCCACTCCATGGCGACGACGACCTCGCCGGGTCCGGCCACGGGGTCGGGGCGCTCCTCGACCCGCAGGTCCCGGGCGCCGTGCACGACGACGGCCCTCATGCGGCGTCCTCGAGCTGGACCAGGTCGCGGCCCTGGGTCTCCGGGGAGAGACGCGCGGCCACCAGCGTGATCGTGGAGTAGACGATGAGCATCGCCGCGATGGGCCACCAGCTCCCGGTCGCCGCGGTGAGCGACGCGGCGATGACCGGGCCGATCGCGGTGGCCAGGATGCCGCCGATCTCCTTGGACAGGGCGAGCTGCGTGAACCGGGTGCGGGCGCCGAACAGCTCGGCCATCGTGACGCTCTCCAGGGCGAACAGGCCCAGCACACCGAGGTTGAGGCCCGCGATCATGCCGAACAGCAGGGCGGCGGTGCTGCCGCTCGTGATCAGCAGCATCATCGGGAACGCGAACGCGATGGTCAGCAGCGACAGCGCGGTGTAGATCGCGCGCCGGCCGAACCGGTCGCCGAGCATGCCGACCAGCGGCACGGTGACGAAGCCCGCGATGGAGCCCCACATGATCGCCTCGGTGGGCAGGGCCCGGTCCATGGCGAGGCTGGTGGCGATGTAGCCGACCAGGAAGGTCTGCACCAGGCCGGAGTTGCCGGCCTGGCCGAACCGCAGCGCAAGGGCCAGGAAGAACGCCTTGCCCTTGCGCTGGGAGAGTGCGGCCTCCAGCACGGGTGCGGTCTCGGCCTCCTTGACCTCGGCACGGGTCAGGGCAACGCCGTCGACGACGTCGGGGCGGGCCTCGAAGACCGGGCTCTCCTTGACGTTGCGGCGGATCCAGACGGCGAAGATCATCAGCACGAAGCTGAGCAGGAACGGCAGGCGCCAGCCCCAGGACAGGAGCTGCTCCTCGCTGAGCACGACCAGCAGGAGCGCCCACAGGGCGGACGCCGCCAGCGTGCCGGAGTTGGTGCCGAGCGAGACCAGCGAGGCGACCAGACCGCGGCGCTTGACGGGCGCGTACTCGGCGAGCATCACGGTGGCACCCGCGATCTCGGCGCCGGCGCCGAAGCCCTGGACCAGGCGCAGCACCACCAGCAGGATCGGCGCGGTGATGCCGATCATCTGGTAGGTCGGCAGCACGCCGATCAGCGTCGTGGAGACGCCCATGAGCGCGATGGTCAGGAACAGCACCTTGCGGCGTCCGATGCGGTCGCCCATCCGCCCGAAGTAGACGGCGCCCGCGAGCCGGGCCACGTAGCCCACGCCGTAGGTGGCCATGGCCGCGATGAGCGCGATGGCGGGGCTGACGCCGGGGAAGAAGATCTGGTTGAAGACGATCGCGGCCGCCAGCGAGTAGAGCTGAAAATCCATGAATTCCATCGCTGTACCGAGCCAGCCGGACACGGCGGCGCGGGTGAGGTCCTTGGTCGACCGGGTCACTGCGTTGCCCGGGGAAGTGTTACCCGGTGAGGTCATAGCGGTTTCCGCCATGGGAGGTGCTCCTTGACTTCTTTGACTGACGTCGTTGTCCGAACGGCGCGCGTGGCCGATGTGTGGCAGGTCTTGTATGTAAGCAGCGTCCACAAGTCGGTGTCAACCTCCGCCGGCGTGGGACCGGGCGCCGTCTCGTCTAGACTCCGGGCATGGGGCAAGCCTCGACCCGGTCCAACCGCAGCGTCGTCTACGAGACGTTGCGCCGTAAGGTGCTCACCCTCGAGCTGCCTCCCGGCGCGTCGCTGTCGGAGAACGAGCTGGCCGCGGCCCTCGGCGTCAGCCGCACGCCGGTGCGCGAGAGCCTGATCCTCCTGGGCGAGGAGGGCCTGGTCCGCGTCTTCCCCAAGGTCGGCTCGTTCGTCTCCCGGGTCGACGCCGAGCGCGTGGCCGACGCGCAGTTCCTCCGCGAGGCGGTGGAGCTGGCCGCCTTCGACGACATCCCCGAGGCCCTCGACCCCGACGTGGTCGCCGAGCTCCGCGCCAACCTGGAGCAGCAGCGCGAGCCCGGGCTCGACATCGAGAAGTTCTTCGCGCTCGACGAGGCGTTCCACCACGGCCTGCTGCGGCTCAGCGGGCACGGCAGGGCCTGGTCGACGGTCGTCGCGGCCAAGGGCCACCTGGACCGGGCGCGACGGCTCGGCCTGCACGAGACCAACGGCGTGGGCCGTTTCGTGGACGAGCACCATGCCATCCTCGACGCGGTCGTGTCGGGCGACATCTCCAGCGCGCGCGACAGCCTCCGCTCGCACCTGCGCGCCGTCTTCGACGACATCGAGAAGACCCGCCGCCGCTCGCCCGAGCTCTTCGCCGCCGACGACGGCACCGTGCCGGTGCGCCGCAGCATCGCCGTCTGGGAGTAGCCCGGGGCGCGACGTGGTACCAGCGGGGTACCCAGGAGTCATCCCTGGGCCGATTCGCTCGCGCCCGTGCTCGACCAGAGTCGCTCTTGTCAGCTCCGGCACCAACGAGAGAGGCGGCCGACGTGGCGCCCCCTTTGATCTCCGTCCATGACCTGCGCAAGACCTACGGGTCCGGGCCCGGCGCCTTCGAGGCGCTCAAGGGCCTCGACCTGGACATCGCCCAGGGCGAGTCCCTGGCCATCGTCGGCAAGAGCGGGTCGGGCAAGTCCACCCTGATGCACCTGCTCGCCCTGCTCGACCGGCCCACCTCGGGCTCCATCACCCTGGACGGGACCGACACGTCGCGGCTGTCCGCGAAGCAGCTCAACCGCACCCGGAACAGCGCCTTCGGGTTCGTGTTCCAGCAGTTCTTCCTCAACGCCCAGGCCAGCGTGCTGGACAACGTGACGCTGCCGCTGAAGATCGCCGGGGTGCCGCGGCGGGAGCGGACCGCCCGGGGGATGGCCGCCCTGGCCCAGCTCGAGCTCGACGACAAGGCGGGCAACCGGGCCAACGACCTGTCCGGCGGGCAGAAGCAGCGCGTGGTCATCGCCCGCGCCCTGATCAACCGGCCGCGCGTGATCTTCGCCGACGAGCCGACCGGCAACCTGGACACCGCCACGGGCGCCGTCGTGGAGGACATCCTGTTCGACCTGAACCGCAGCCAGGGCATCAACCTGGTCGTCGTCACGCACGACGAGGAGCTCGCCTCGCGCTGCGACCGCAGCCTGTACATCCGCGACGGGCTGATCGCGCGCGCGGAGGTGGCGGCATGAGGGCCGGCGACGTCGTCACCAGCGCGTTCCGGAACGCGTTCCGCTCGCGGCTGCGCACCAGCCTGACCGTCCTGGCGATCTTCATCGGCGCGTTCACGCTCTCGCTGACCAACGGCCTGGGCACCGGCATCAACCGGTACATCGACGACACGGTGGCCTCCGTCGGCGTCGACGACGTCATGACGGTCACCGCCACGAACGAGGACGCCCCGGCCGACGGCGGCCCCGCCGAGTACGACCCGGACCAGATCGCCGTCGAGGGCCCGCCGGGGGCGACGGCGACCGCCCTGACCGACGACGACATCGACACGATCGCCGGCATCGACGGCGTGCTGTCCGTCGAGCCGGTCAAGAACGTGACGACCGACTACGTCCAGCACGACGGCGGCGACAAGCTCCAGCTCTCGATCTCGCAGTTCGTGCCGGGAATGAAGGTCGAGCTCGCCTCCGGCACCCAGGTCGACCTCGACGCCGCCGACCCGCAGGTCGTGCTGCCCGAGAGCTACCTGGAGCCGCTGGGCCTGGGCAGCGCGGCCGACGCCGTCGGGCAGACCGTGGTGCTGGCCGTCACCGACGGCACGGGCACGCAGGTCACCACCGAGGCCGAGGTGGTCGGCATCGCGGAGCCCGGCGTGATCAGCATGGCCGGCGCGATCCCCAACGACACGCTCGCCGAGACGCTCTACGACCTGCAGACCACGGGGGCGCCGGAGGCCGAGACCACGCGGTACGCCCAGGCGTCCGTCTCGTTCGACGCCGCGGCGGGCGACGAGGCGACCCAGGCCCTGACGGACCGGCTTGAGGACGCCGGCTACACCGCCAGCACCCTGGAGGACCAGCTCGGCACCATCACCTCGGTGATCGACGCGATCGTGCTGGTGCTCAACGGGTTCGCGGTGATCGCGCTGGTCGCGGCCGGGATCGGCATCGTCAACACCCTCTTCATGGCGGTGCAGGAGCGCACCCGCGAGGTGGGGCTCATGAAGGCGATGGGGCTGTCCAGCGCCCGCGTCTTCGCGCTGTTCAGCATCGAGGCCGTGGTGATCGGCCTGGTCGGCAGCGCGCTCGGCGTGCTGGCCGCGATCGGCGTCGGGCAGCTCGTGGGCGGCGTGGCCGGGGACCTCCTGGCGAACCTCCCCGGGCTCACGCTCATCGCGTTCGACCCGGTCACGGTCGCCGCCGTCGTGCTGGGCGTCATGGCCATCGCGTTCCTGGCTGGCACGCTGCCCGCCCTGCGGGCCGCCCGGCAGGACCCGATCTCCTCGCTGCGCTACGAGTGAGCGGCTGAGCGCCTGAGCGGCCGGGCGGTGCAACTCACCCGTTCTGGGGGAGTACCGCCCGGCCGTGCCTGCCGAGCATGAGGGTCAGGCAGTGTGCGCCGACTCCGAGGAGACATCGTGGCCGAGACACCGAACATCCTGGTCATCTGGGGTGACGACATCGGGATCAGCAACATCAGCGCCTACTCCGACGGCGTGATGGGCTACCGGACCCCGAACATCGACCGGATCGCGGACGAGGGCGCGCGCTTCACCGACTACTACGGCGAGCAGAGCTGCACCGCCGGCCGCGCCGCGTTCATCACCGGGCAGAACCCCTACCGGACCGGGCTGAGCAAGGTCGGCATGCCGGGCGCCCAGGTCGGGCTCCAGGCCGAGGACCCCACCATCGCCACCGCGCTCAGGGACCAGGGCTACGCCACCGGCCAGTTCGGCAAGAACCACCTCGGGGACCGCGACGAGCACCTGCCGACCATGCACGGGTTCGACGAGTTCTTCGGCAACCTTTACCACCTCAACGCCGAGGAGGAGCCCGAGCAGGACGACTACCCGCGCCCGGAGGACTTCCCGGACTTCCGCGAGCGGTTCGGCCCGCGCGGCGTGCTGCACTCCTGGGCGAACGGGGACGGCACGCAGCGCATCGAGGACACCGGACCGCTCACGCGCAAGCGGATGGAGACGGTCGACGAGGAGTTCCGCGACGCCGCGATCGGCTTCATGCGCGACAAGGCGAACGCCGGCCAGGCGTTCTTCCTGTGGTTCAACTCCACCCACATGCACTTCCGCACCCACGGCAAGCCGGAGAGCAAGGGCCGGGCGGGCCGGTGGCAGTCCGAGTACCACGACACGATGCTCGACCACGACGACGTCGTCGGCAGCCTGCTGGACGAGCTCGACGCGCTCGGCATCGCCGACGACACCATCGTCATCTACTCCACCGACAACGGCCCGCACATGAACAGCTGGCCCGACGCCGGGATGACCCCGTTCCGCAACGAGAAGAACTCCAACTGGGAGGGGGCCTACCGCGTGCCGGCGATGGTGCGCTGGCCGGGCCGCGTCGAACCGGGCACGGTGCTGAACGACCTGTTCAGCCACGCGGACTGGTTCCCCACCCTGCTGGCGGCCGCGGGCGAGCCCGACGTCGTCGGCCGGCTGCGCGACGGGACCGAGCTGAGCGGCACCCGGTACAAGGTGCACCTGGACGGGTACGACCAGCTCGGCTACCTCACGGGCGCCACCGAGGACTCGCCGCGCGAGCACTTCTTCTACGTGTCCGACGACGGCGACCTGACCGCGCTGCGCTACGACAACTGGAAGATCGTGTTCCTGGAGCAGCGCGCGCCCGGCACCCTCGACGTCTGGCTGGAACCCTACGTCGAGCTGCGCGCGCCCAAGATCTTCAACCTGCGCACCGACCCGTTCGAGCGCGCCGACATCACGTCCAACTCCTACTTCGACTGGATGCTGGACCACGCCTGGATCCTCGTGCCCGCCCAGGCGTACGTGGCCCGGATGCTCACGACGCTGGCCGAGTTCCCCGCGCGCCAGGCGCCGGCGAGCTTCAACGTGAAACAGGTGCTCGCCAAGCTCCAGTCAGGCCTGCCGAGCGCATGACCACCCACACGGACCACGACGCGCGCACCGCCGACCTCGTCCGGCTGGACGGCGGGCTGTTCACGATGGGCTCGGACGAGCACTACCCGGAGGAGGCGCCCGCGCACCCCGTGCGGGTCGACGGGTTCCGGATCGACCCCTACGCCGTCATCAACGAGCGGTTCGACGCGTTCGTCGCCGCCACCGGGTACGTAACGGTGGCCGAGCGACCCGTGGACCCGGCGCTCTACCCGGGCGCGCCGCCCGAGAACCTCGCTCCCGGTTCCATGGTGTTCACGCCGACCAGCGGCCCCGTGGACCTGCGCCACCTCAGCCTGTGGTGGACCTGGGTCCCGGGGGCCTCCTGGCGCCACCCGGAGGGACCCGGCTCCGGGATCGAGGAGCGCGGCGAGCACCCCGTGGTCCAGGTGGCCCACGAGGACGCCGCCGCCTACGCCGAGTGGGCCGGCGCGAGCCTGCCCACCGAGGCGCAGTGGGAGTACGCCGCCCGGGGCGGGCTCGACGGCGCCGAGTTCACCTGGGGTGACCAGGCCCGGCCCGGCGGCCGGCTGCTCGCGAACACCTGGGACGGCCCCGACTTCCCGTGGCGGTCCACCGGCGGGTCCGGCTGGACCCGCACCGCCCCCGTGGGCTCGTTCCCGCCCAACCGGTACGGCCTGTTCGACATGGCCGGCAACGTCTGGGAGTGGACCGACGACTGGTGGACCGAGCGGCACCCCGCGGCGGCCGACGCCTGCTGCGCGCCCGCCAACCCGCGCGGCGGCGAGGCCGAGGCCAGCCGCGACCCGCGCCAGCCCCAGTTCGCCGTGCCGCGCAAGGTCATCAAGGGCGGGTCGTTCCTGTGCGCCGACACCTACTGCCGCCGCTACCGGCCCGCCGCCCGCCGGCCCCAGGCCGTCGACACCGGCATGAGCCACGTGGGCTTCCGCTGCGTGCGCGCCGACGCCGCGGCCGGCCCGCCGTCCGGCGCCACGCTCCTGGAGGTGCTGCCATGAGCGACCAGCTCCCGTCCTGGCGGCCCGGACCCACGCGGGACGCCGTGCTCAGCTTTCTCGCCGAGGCCCCCGGCATCCCGCCCGAGGACCGCGTGGCCTACTTCGACAACGACGGCACGCTGTGGTGCGAACGCCCCACCTACGTGCAGTACGAGTTCTACGTCGACGCGCTGCGGCGGCGGGTGCGCGACGACCCGGCGCTCGCGGGCGAGGCCGAGTTCCGCGCCGTGCTCGCCGGGGACACCGCCGCGGTGGGGGAGATCGGGCTCGAACGCATCGCGCTCGCCCTGGCCGGCCTCTTCCAGGGGCTCGAACCGCGGGCGTTCACGAGCGAGGTGCGCGAGTTCCTCCGCTCCGGCGCCCACCCCACGCTCGGCCACCCCCTGAGCAAGGTCCGCTACCGGCCGATGCTCGAGCTGCTGGACGCGCTGCGGGCGCAGGACTTCACCGTCGGCGTCGTCACGGGCGGCGGCACCGAGTTCGTCCGCGCCGTCAGCCAGGAGCTGTACGGCGTGCCGCCCGAGCGGGTGGTCGGCACGATGATCGCCTACGACCTCGGCCAGAACTCCCACGGGCGGCCCGTCCTGCGGCGCACCGGCCGGGTGCTGGGCGACGTCAACGAGGGCCCGGCCAAGGTGACGAACATCCAGACCCAGCTCGGCCGGCCCCCGGTGCTCGCCGCCGGCAACTCGGCGGGCGACCACGAGCTCCTGGAGTGGGCGGCAGCCGGCGACGGGCCGCACCTCTCCCTGCTGGTGGACCACGACGACGCCGAGCGGGAGTTCGCCTACGCGAGCCAGGCCCAGACCCTGGCGGCCACGGAGCCCGTGACGGCGACGGCCGACCGGCTCGGCTGGACCACGGTGAGCATGAAGGACGACTGGGCGGTCGTGTTCGGCTGACCCGGTGCCCGCTACCCACGGAAGAAGGCATGACATGAGGCGGACAGCAGGAGTGCTGGTGGGGCTGATGCTCCTGGGGACGGCCGCGTGCTCCGGCGGCGACACGGCGGAGGAGAACACCGCGCAGGCGTGCGGCGCGGCCGACGACCTCACCACGGCGCTGGACGACTTCCGGTCGACGCTCACCCCCGACGCGACGGTCGACGACGTCCGGGCAGCGCGGGACGAGCTCAGCTCCGCGTGGCAGACGTTCGACTCGGCGGCGACCGAGGTGGTCCAGGACCGCTCCGAGGAGCTGGACGAGGCGTGGGCCGGCCTCCAGAAGGCCGTCGACGACGTCGCAGGTGACGCGACCGTTGCCGGTGCGCTCAGCACGCTCCAGGACGAGGCGGCGGGGGTGAAGACGGCCCGCGACGACGTGGTGTCCGAGCTGGACTGCTGAGATCCCGCGTCACAGCAGCCGGAAGCTCCGCGCGATCTTCAGCGCCTCGCTGCGCCGCGACGCCGCGAGCTTGGTGTACAGGCTCGACACGTGCGTCTTGACGGTGTTCTCCGAGACGAACAGGGCTGCCGCGATGTCCGCGTAGGTGGCGCCGCGGGCCAGCTCGTTGAGCACCTCGCGCTCGCGCGGGCTCAGCGCCGGCGGCACGAGGGCCATGCTCACCTCGCCGAGCTCGCGGGGCGTCGCCGTCATCGACGCGTACAGGACCGTCACGTCGGGCCGGTCGGCCGACGTCGCGGCGAGCTCGTGCACCCAGGCGCCGGCCGGGTGCTCGACGAGCCGGTGCAGCAGCGTCGCGATGGGCGTGCCCTGGCGGGCCCAGCCGAAGAAGGGCGCGGCGTTGCGCCGGGCCTCGGTCACCGAGATGGCCTCCACCAGCCGGTCCTGCGACCTGCTCGGGTCGCCCAGCGCGTCCAGGATCTGTGCCTCGCACACCAGCGCGAGCGCCCGGGTGGGCGGCTGGGAGTAGGCGGCGTCCGCGGCGGCGGCCTCGAACGCGACCGCCGCGCCCCGGCGGTCGCCCTCGCGGTCGGCGCGCAGGCCCTGGACGAGCGCCGCCTCGCCGACGGCGCCGAGCGCGTCGAGCGTGCCGTGCAGCGACTTGAGGGTGTCGCGGTCGCTGGCGAGCACCGCCACGAACGCCTGCTCCACCAGCAGCGCGACCCGCAGGTGCTCGGGGAGCTGGTCGTCGGTCAGGCGCGGGCTCTCCCGCGGGGTGGCGAGGATGCGCCGGGCGTCGATCACGTCGCCGGCCAGGACGGCCTGGCGGGCGTCCCAGACGCGGAACCAGAACCGGGTGCACAGGTCAGCGCCGTGGCAGCGGGTGTCGATCACCTGCGCCTCGGCCGGCCCGGTGGGCGAGGGGACGTCGAGCAGGCGCGCGAGCAGCCGGGCGAGCCCGGCCCGCGCGGTGACGAACGGGAGCGTGCGGGCCCCCGGCGCGTCGGCGGCCACGAGCACCTCGCCGGCCAGCTCGACGCACGCGTTCTCCCGGCCGCGCATGTACTGCGTGAAGGCGAGGTGGCTCAGGGCGTGCACGCCGAGCGGCGCGAGCCCCTTGCTGCGGGACAGGCTGACGGCCAGGGTCAGGCTGGTCTCGGCCTCGGTGAGCTCGCCGAGCCAGTTCTGCGTCACGCCGAGCTCGGCCGCCAGCACGGGCAGCACGCCGGCGTTGGCCTCGCGCACGGCCGGCCGGGTCTGGGAGGCGACCACCACGCGCTTGGCGTGCCCGACGGCGGCGTAGGCCGGCTCGAGCCCGAGCGCCACGCGCCACAGGCGCACGCAGGCGACCGTCGCGTCCAGCCCGTCGGACCCGCCGGTCAGCCAGGTGGGGGACCGTTTCCGCCGGTCCGCCAGCAGCCGGTCGCCCCAGTGCCGCGCGCCCTCCAGGTCGTCCCGCACCCAGCAGTCCAGGGCGATGGCGAACCAGGTGTCGGGCCGGTGGTCGACGATCTCGGGCTGCGCCCGGACGAACTCGCCCACGTCGTCGTGCTCGCACTGGTTGAGCACCATGCGCACCCCGTCGCGGGCCAGGACGTCGGCGGCCTCGGTGGGCGCGCCCACGCGCACGAGGCGCGCGAATGCCTCGGAGAGGTTGCCGCGCGCCATGTCGAGCCGGACGGCGCGGATCACCGTGGAGCGGGCCCGCGCGGCGTCGACGCCGCCCGCGGCGAGCTGCCGCCGGACCACCTCCGCCAGCAGCGGGTGCACGCGGAAGCCCCCGGTCGCCTGCACCTCGTCCGACGGCGCCGGCGGGCACCCGTGCTCCTCGCGCATCACCAGCAGACCGGTGTCCTCCAGCTCGGCGAGGATCTCGCCCGCGTGCTGGTCGTGGGTCAGGTGGGCCGCCGCGGGCACGCTCACCACCCCGTCGCCGGCGATGGCCAGCAGCAGGTGCCGCTGCCGCGGTGTCAGCGTGCTGAAGACCTCGCCCGCGACGAGCGTGGCGATGGGCGCGACGTCGTTCGACAGCAGGCGGGCCGCGGCCACGGGGTCCGGCGCGCCGCTCAGGTCCCGGGCGGCGAGCACGGCCGCCGCGCACCAGCCCTCCGCCTGCCGTGCCACGGCGTCCACCACCTGCCGGTCACCGGTCCGGGCGTGCGCCGAGACCAGCGCCGTGTTCTCGGCGTCGCTCAGCCGCAGCAGGTCGCCCCGCAGCAGCGTGAAGTTGCCCAGCAGCTCCGGCACCAGCCTCGTCAGGGGCAGCACCCAGTGGCTCAGCAGCAGCACCCGGATGGCCTCGGGCGTGTTGTTCAGCCGTTCGTCGACCCGGCGCAGTGCGGACGGCGGCAGCAGGTGGGCGTCGTCCACCACGACCAGCGCCGGAGCGCTCCCGGGACCGGCGGGCGACCCCGCGCCGTCGAGCACGGCGTCGATCTGCTCGGGCGTCCAGGACTCGTCGGCGGTGATCCAGACGGGTTGGGCGGCGTGCGGCGGGGCGGCGTGCCGCAGCCAGCCCGTCACGCCGAGCGTCTTGCCGGCCCCGGCCGGGGCGACCACGAGGGTCACGGCCCCCTCGGTCGCCTCGTCGAGCCGCTGCCACAGCCGCAGCCGCGGTACGTATATGCGCGGCAGCCGCGGCAGGTGGTCGTCGTCGACCGCCCGCCGCGGCGTGGTGCGCGGGCCGTGCGCCGTCCGGGTCACGTGGGGCGTGGTGTTTCCGCCACGGTGGACGACAGGGCTCGGGTTCGCGCGCATTCCGCATTTTCCTCACTCGACGTGAAGTGCGGCGGCCGCCCCCTGGCCACCGGCCGGTGACGTCGGTACGGCACCGGCCTGGCATTCACGCATTCCCTCCGGGAAGCCCGGTCAAGAATGTCGCGTCGACGACCGCGGGCACCGACGACGGGATGTGCGCTTATTCGTCATGATGCCCGCCATCGTGGGGCGATGCCTCCGGGCCGCTGGGAATCACCCATTTCTCGGGGTGGTCATCTACGGTTCGCGATAAGTGTGGACAATGCCCAGATTACGGCGACATCAAAGGCAATGACGACGAGACTCCAAATTGGGTAATAGGGTATGAATGCAAAGTTGGTGAGGCACGAGACCGCGGCCAGGATGATGCCGAGGACATAGGCCCACGTCTGGGTCGCCAGGACGCCGATACCGGTGGCCAGCGCGAGCGCGCCGACGACGATGTGGATCCAGCCCCACGTGGACACGTCGAGCTGGAAGACGTACTCCGCGCCCGTGACGTACACCGTGCCCGCGGCGGCCGCCGCGATCCCCTGGAGGATCTGGAACACGGAGACCATGATGAGCATGACCCCGGCGAACGCCGCGGTGGTCAGTGCCGCGGAGCTGGTCTCGCCGTACTCGATCGGGCCGCCCCTGCCGCCCGGGTAGGTGCCCTGGGCCGGCTCGGCCCCGGATGCGCTGGTCATGATGCCTCCTCGGCGGTCTGTCGCTCCTCGCCGAAGACCTCGCGCAGCGCGGCCTCCTGCTCGGTGCTGAGGTTGGTGAACACGAGCTCGGGCGTCTCCTGCCCCGCGAACGCGTCCCGGATCTTGTCCACGACGGCGTCGGAGGACAGGATGAAGAGCGCCGAGGTTCCCGGCGTGATCTTGTCCCGGACGCGGTTGATGAACCCGTCGTCGATGCCGACGTCCGCGAGCGCGCCGCTCAGGGCGCCGGTGGCGGCGCCGATCGCGGCGCCGAGCAGGGGGACGAAGAACAGCAGGCCGAACAGCATCCCCCAGAAGGCGCCCCCGAGGGCTCCCGCGCCGGTCAGCGAGGACAGCTGGTGGGTCTTGGGCTTCTTGGCCCCGACCTCCCACCGGACGGTCGCGGCGTCGTGCACCGTGACGAGCTTCTGCTTGGCGAGCTGCTGGATCGTCTTCGCCGCCGCTTCCGCGCCGTCGGCGGTCTCGAACTTCCAGGCGGTGAGGGTGGACTGGGACATCGACGTCTCCTTCGGGCGCGCGTGCTGCCTGACGCTGCCACTCCACCGCGCCGCGGGGCGGTGGGCCTCACCCGTTCCCGGTGAATCGGGCGCGCCTACGCCTCCGCCTGGTCGGTGCGCGACCCCAGGCCGCGCTTCTGGACCATCGCGCCGATGACGGCGAGCACCACCCACAGGGCCAGGAACAGCAGCACGCCGCCGCCGGTCTCGGGCTGCCACAGCTGTCCGGCGTCGGTCCAGAGCCGGCCGACCGCGGACAGGACCAGGGTGGCGCCGCCGGCCGCCGTGCCCCAGACCAGGAACCGCCGCCCCAGCCGCCGGGCCAGGAACGCGCACAGCAGGGCCACGGCCGGGATCAGGATCACCGCGAGCAGCACGTCCGCGGTGCCGCCCTGCACCAGCACGAAGATTTTGGCGCCGATCACGGCGCCGACGCACAGGCCGCAGACGAAGAACATCAGCCGGGCCGCGATGAGGGTGATCAGGAACGCGAGGACCGCACCGGCCACCCCGATGAGCAGGGCCGTCCCGGTGTCGGCGTCCATGGCCACCGCGAGGGTCCACGACACGCCGAACCCGGCCAGCAGCACCGCCAGGCGCACCGACAGCGACCCCGCGAGCAGCAGGATCAGCCCCACCACCAGCACGGCGAGGGCGGACATCAGGGGCCGCCGTGGGACGGCGGGCGTTGGTTGCGCACGGCCCTATCGTCGGCGGTGGGCCGGCGCGCGTGGGTCACCCTGTTCGGGTGACGCCGCCCCGCGCGTCCTGCCGCCGGTCCTCGGCGCCGGGCCGGCCGGCGCCGGATTTCCGTCCTGTGAAATCCGCCCGCGCCCCGGTGGTCGGCCCCCGGCCTCGTTCGTACGGTCGAAGCGCCCGCGCACCCCAGAGGCGCGGCGGAGACGGAGGCGCCGGTGCCACGCACGAACCGAGAGGTCGTCACGTGACCGGCGTGCCCCGGTCCGGCGCCGGCCCGACGGTGCTCGTGCTCGGCGCCGGCGCCCTCGTCGTCCGGGCCCGCCGGCGGCCGCGCGCCGCCCGGGGACGATCGAATGCCGTATGACAGCCGACACATGCGCGAGGTGGCATACCGGGTGAATATGTGCCGGTGTCGATTGTGACTGGTCAGCTGGGCGGGGCAAAGGGTCCCGAGGTGGACGTTCGAGTGGTTGGCGTGGACATCGGCGGCACGGGTTCGCGCCTGCGGTTCGCCGCGTCCCGGGCCGGCAGGTCGTACGAGGTCACCGGGCCGCCCGCCACGATCGTCGGCGGCCGGTCGACCGTGCCGGAGGTGGTGCGCGAGCTGTGCCGCGGGTTCGCCGCCCAGTTCGGCGGGCGCCCGCGGGTCTCCGCCGCGGCCGTGGGGATGCGTGGCTTCCGCTCCATGACGCACTCCGGGGCGCTGGACGCCAACCGGGTGCACGACATCCTGGCCGAGGAGCTGCGCACCCGCTCCACGGCCGTCTCCAGCGACGCCGTCACCGCGCACCTGGGCGCGCTCGGCACCGGGTCGGGCGCCACGCTCGCCGTCGGCACCGGCGCCGTCGCCGTGGCCTGCGACGACATCGGGCGCTGGCACCTCGCCGACGGCATGGGCCCGCACGTGGGGGACAACGGCGGCGGGGCCTGGATCGGCCGGCGCGGCCTGGACGCCGCGGCCCGGGCGATGGACGGCCGCCGCATGGGCGCCTCCCCGGGCCTGGTCCGGGCCGCCGAGGAGCACTTCGGCCGGCGGGAGCGCTGGACGTCGGTCACCGACGTCTCCCAGTTCGCCGGGTTCGCGCCGCAGGTCATCACCGCCGCGGACTACGGCGACGCCGCCTGCCGCGAGATCCTCGACGAGGCGGCCCGGTCGCTCGCGGACGGGCTGTGCGCGGTGCTGAGCCACCCCGGCGTCGTCCCGGTCGCCGTCACCACCGGCAAGCTGCTGCTGCACGCGCCGACGTTCCGGTCGCTGGTGCTCCGGCACCTCACGGAGAAGCGCGGCGACGTGCAGGTGCGGCCCAGCGCCGGGCTGCCGCTGGACGGCTCGCTGGCCCTGGCGCGCATGCTGGCCGCGCACCCGAACGCGGTCCAGGAGCACGTGCCGCTCCTGGCGGTCCGCATCGGGTCGGCACCCCGCCCGGACGACTCCATCACGCTGCCGCGCGTGGTCCTGCCCGCCGTGCGCCCGCTGCGGGCCGAGAGCGAGCCGACGGCCTGGGCCGTCGAGGTCAGCTCCGACCACGAGTGGTCGGCGGAGCAGTCGCCGGAGGACCGGCTCACCCCGACGTCGTCCTCCGACGCCGTGGTGGCGCTGACCGGCGACCGCCTCGTGGTGGGCCGGGCGTCGCGGAGCCGGGGCGTCGTGCCGGACATCGTGTGCGAGGACACCGGCGTCTCGCGCCGGCACTGCGAGATCGCCTGGACCGAGTCCGGCTGGAGCGTCGTCGACCTCGGCTCGGCCAACGGCACCTACGTCGCCGCGCGCGGCGACGCCCTGCCCACCGAGCCGCTGCGCCCGGGGGAGCGCCGCTGGCTGGCCGACGGCGACCGCATCTACGTGGGCGGCTGGACCTGCCTCACGGCCCGCGCGGTCACCGCCAGCGTGCGGTGAGCGTGCGGTGGGCACGCGGTCCGGCGCGCACCGAATCACCTGGACCGGCCCGGCCCCGGCTCCTAGGTTGACCGCATGTCCGGAACCGAGCTCGCCCGCGCCTACTGGTCCGACGTCGTCCGGCCGGTCCTGGAGCGGGAGCTGCCCGGCCTGCCGCGCGCGGCCGCCCGGCTCGGCTCCGGGTCCGACGTGCTGGGCCTGGACGACGACACCTCGCGCGACCATGACTGGGGCCTGCGGCTGACCCTGCTGGTCCCCGCCGACCGCGTCACCGAGACCGACGAGGTGCTCGCCGCGACCCTCCCGGCGTCCTACCGCGGCCTGCCGACGGCGTTCCCCGTCACCTGGGACCCGGCCGTCCGGCACCGGGTCGAGGTCTCGGACCCGGTCGGCCTCGTGCGCTCCCGCACGGGGCTCGACCTCGGCGGCGGCCCCGGCAGTGACCTCGGCGCGACCGACTGGCTGTCCCTGACCGGGCAGGCCGTGCTGGAGGTCACGGCCGGGCCGGTGTTCGAGGACGGGCCCGGCGAGATCAGCGCGCTGCGCGAGCGGCTCGCCTGGTACCCGCACGACGTGTGGCTGCACGTGCTGGCCGCCGAGTGGACGCGCGTCGGGCAGGAGCTGCCCTTCGTGGGGCGCACCGGCCAGCGCGGCGACGACCTCGGCTCCCGGCTGCTCGCCGCCCGCCTGGCCACCTCGCTGGTCCGCCTCGGCTTCCTCCTGGAACGGCACTGGCCGCCCTACCCCAAGTGGGCCGGGACCCTGTTCGGGCGGCTGCCCGGCGCGCCGCCCGTCGCCGACGCCCTGGCGCGGGCGCTCGCGGCCGGCTCCTGGCCGGAGCGGGACGCGGCCCTGCGCGAGGCGTGCGAGGCGCTGCACGCGCGGCAGCGCGCCGTGAGGTTGCCCGCGCTGGACGGCCCGGTGTGCGAGGACTTCTACGACCGGCCGTTCACGGGCCTGCGCGACGTCGCGGGCGCGCTCCGCGCCGCCGTCACCGACCCGGAGGTGCGGGCCCTGCCGCACCGCGGCGGCGTCGAGCAGTGGGTGGACGACGTCGGCACGCTCACCGACGGCGGCGTGCGCGGCCGGCTGGCCCGGGCGTCGCTCGCCTGACCGGGCGGTCCCGGCCGGCCTGCCTCACCCGCCCGCGTTCTCGAGCAGCGCCGGGCAGGTGCCGCCCGGCTCGGTGCGCAGCTCGAAGTGCCAGATCTCGTTGGAGTACACCTGGCACAGCCCGTACTCCGGCCCGTGCTGGATGAGCCAGTACGCGCCCTCGGTGGGCCCGATGTCGACGGCCTTGCCGTGCACGTGCTCGGACAGCTCGGGCGTGCTGACCCGCTCGCGCGCGGTGTCCAGGCTGCCGTACTCCCGGACTGCCTCGTCGAGCAGCCGCTGCTGGTAGGCGGGGCTGCGCCAGCCGCTGGTGACCCAGAAGTCGATGTCGTCGGCCGCGGCGTCGTCGGCGGCCGCGCGGACGGCGTCGGTGAGCGCGGCGTCGAGGCCGGTGATCGCCGGGAGGTCGTCGTCGAGGGTCGCCGCGCCGTCGGGGATGTCGCCGCCGGCCACGCCGGTCGCCTGGTCGGACGACCGGGCCGCGTCCAGCGCCCGGTCGACGGCCTGGACCACCGGCTGGTCGGTGCGGTCGAGCAGGGGGTAGACGCCGAACACGGCGACGAGCACCACCGCGGCGGCCACGAGGAGGAACGCGACCGGGCGGCCGGACCGGCGGCGCGCGGGGCGGGGGACGTGCCGGGCGGGACGGTTGCCGTACGCCGGCGGATGAGCGAGCTCTTGTCTGGTCATGGGCACCAGCCCACCGGGCGGCACGTTGCCAGGGCGTCTCCGGTTCTCCATACGCCGCCGATATGTGCCCGCCGGTAGCGTGTGCTGACATGCGCGTCTTGGTGGTGGAGGACGAGCCCTATCTCGCGGAGGCGATCCGGGACGGGCTCCGGCTGGAGGCGATCGCCGCGGACATCGCGAACGACGGCGGCACGGCGCTCGACCTGGTCGCCGCGACGCCGTACGACGCCGTGGTGCTCGACCGGGACGTCCCCGTGGTGCACGGGGACGAGGTGGCCCGCCGGGTCGTTGCGGAGCACCCCGGGGTGCGGGTCATCATGCTCACGGCCGCGGGGGAGCTCACCGACAAGGTGACCGGCTTCGAGCTCGGCGTCGACGACTACCTGACCAAGCCCTTCGCGATGCGCGAGCTCGTGCTGCGGCTGCGCGCCCTGGCGCGGCGGCCCGAGGCCGCCACCCCGCCGGTGCTGGAGCTCGGCCCCGTGCGCCTGGACCCGTACCGCCGCGAGGTCTACCGCGACGGCCGGTACGTCTCGCTGACCCGCAAGCAGTTCGCGGTGGCCCAGGTGCTGATGGACGCGCGCGGCGGCGTGGTCAGCGCCGAGGAGCTGCTCGAACGCGCCTGGGACGAGAACGCCGACCCGTTCACGAACGCCGTCCGCATCACCATCTCGACCCTGCGCAAGCGCCTGGGCGACCCGTGGCTGATCCACACCGTGCCCGGCGTCGGGTACCGGTTCGGGGAGCAGTGACCGCGCCCGGCCTGCGGCGGCGGCGCGCCGGGCTGTCCGTGCGGCTGCGGCTCACGCTCAGCTACGCGGGGTTCCTGGTCCTGGCCGGGACGGCCCTGTTCGCCGCCCTGCTGCTGGTGCTCCGGTACGTGCCCGACGAGAACCTCATGGTCCAGGACGGCGGGGGCTTCGCGCCCAGCCGGTCCGACCTGCTCGACGTCGCCGTCCCGCTGTCGGCCGCGGCGATCGGCTTCCTCGCGCTCGTCGGCCTGGTCGGCGGCTGGCTCCTGGCGGGCCGGATGCTGCGGCCCCTGGACCGGATCGGCGCGGCGGCGGCCCTCGCCGCGCAGGGCTCGCTCGCGCACCGGATCGACCTGGAGGGGCCCGACGACGAGCTGCGCCGGCTGGCCGACACGTTCGACATGATGCTCGCCCGGCTGGAGCAGTCCTTCGCGGAGCAGCGCCGGTTCACGGCCAACGCCTCGCACGAGCTGCGCACCCCGAACACGGTGATCAAGGCGCTGCTGGAGGTGGCGCAGGCCGACCCGGAGGGGCGCGACGTCGACCGCCTGCTGCGCCGGCTGCAGGAGACCAACGACCGCTCGATCGTGATGGTCGAGTCCCTGCTCCAGCTCGCGCGGCTCGACCACGAGGGACTGCGGTCCGAGCGCGTCGACCTGGCCGGCGTGCTGCGCGAGGCGGTCGCGGCGTCGTCCGACCTGGACGGGCCCGGCGCACCGGACCTCGTCGTCGCGCTGGAGGAGGCGCCGGTCCGGGGCGACGCGGTGCTGCTCGGGCAGCTCGCGGGCAACCTGCTGGGCAACGCCGCGCGGCACAACCTCGCCTCGGGCGGCCAGGTGTGGGTGCGCACCGGGCTCGACGAGCGACGTCGTCCGACCCTGGTCGTGGAGAACACCGGGGCGCCGATCGACCCCGCGGTGGTCCCCACCCTGGCCGAGCCGTTCGTGCGGGCCGACGCCCGGACGCGGCGTCCGGACCGTGCCGCCGGCAGCGGGCTCGGCCTGTCGATCGTCGCGTCGGTCGCCCGGGCGCACGGCGCGGAGCTGCTGCTCACGCCCCGGACGGACGGCGGCCTGGTCGCGACGGTCCGCTTCCCTCCGGCCTGACGCACGTGTCAGACGTACAGGTCCCCCGGGGGACCTGTACGTCCGACACGTGGGGGCTCAGGCGGTCTGGAGCTGCGGGTAGAGGTCGGTCAGCGGGCCCGAGAGGGCGGCCTTGACGCGGCGGCTGGTGTCGTCGGCGAGCACCTCGGGCTCACCGGCCTCCAGCCCGTCGAGGATCGCGGCGACGATGTCGCGCGGGTCCTCCTTCGGCACGTCGAGCCGCTCGGTCATGGGCGTGTCGGTGTAGCCGAGATGGGCGCCGAGCAGGTGCGTGCCCTGGCCCAGCAGCTCCACGCGCAGCGCGTTGCTGAACGACCAGAACGCGGCCTTGGTCGCCGAGTACGTGCCCATGGCGAACCAGCTCAGCGCGGAGTGCATGTTGATGATCGCGCCGCCGCCGTTGCGGGCCAGCACGGGCGCGAACGCCTGCGTGACGCCGAGCTGGGCGAACACGTTGGTCTCGAACACGGCGCGGACGTCGTCGAGCGGCGTGGTCAGCGTGGGCTTTCCGCCGTCGGAGATCCCGGCGTTGTTGACCAGGACGGTCGTGTCGGCGGCCGCTTCGGCCGCGGCGGCGACGGAGGCGGGGTCGTTGATGTCGAGGGCCAGCGGCACCACGCGGGCGTCGGTCCACTCGCGCGGGGTGCGGGCGCTGGCGTAGACCTTGGCGGCGCCCCGCAGGATGGCCTCGGCCACGAACGCGCGGCCGAGGCCGCCGTTCGCGCCGGTGACCAGGACCACGGCGTTCTTCAGGGAAGTCATCACGAGCTCGCTTTCATGAGGGTGTGCGGTGCGGTGTCGGTTCGGAGGTTGTCGACGGCGGCCGCGTCGGGCGCCGCGACCCGGGCGCGGACGGTGAGCACGGCGGCCAGCGCCAGCGCGGCGACGACGGCGCTGCCCACGACGAGCGCGACCTGCAGCCCGTGCCCGGTGGCCAGGCGGCCCACCACGAGGGCGACGGCGGCCTGAACGAGGTAGGCCACGAGGTAGGCGGACGACGTGGTCGCGGCCCGGTGCTCGGGGCTCGCGCTGCGGGTGACCAGCGTGACGCCGCCGGAGAACAGCAGGCTGTAGCCGGCGCCGCCCACCAGCGAGTACGCGACCAGCAGCGGCATCGAGTGCGTGCTGCCCGCGACGAGCATCAGGCCCTGGGCGGCGAGCGCGGCGACGGCGCCGAGGCGCAGGGCCGTCGACTCCCGCAGCCGGCCGGCGACCAGGGCGGTCGCCCCGATGGCGGCCGCGGAGAGCGCCAGCACCACGCCGTTGACGAACGCGTCGTCGGACCGCACGGTGTCGCGGGCGAACTGGGCGCCGATACCGAGGAAGATCGCGCCGAGCGCGTAGGCCGCCGAGACGCCGAGCGCGCCCGCCAGGAACGGTCGGCGGTGCCGCGGTGCCGCGAGGGGGCGCGGGCGCCAGCGGCGCGCCGCGGTGCGCGGGCGGCGCCGGAGGAACCAGGCCGCGACCACGGCGACGACGACGCCGGCGAGCAGCACCCCGTAGCCCGCGTGCAGCGGGTTGGTGCTGAACTGCACCGTCGCGCCGCCCACGAGCAGCGCGGTGATCAGCCCCACCGCGGACGCCCCGGCGGTGACGGCGCCGGTGCGGTCCCGGTCGTCGTCCGACCCGGCCGCCGCGATGACGCTGGTGGCCGGGCCCAGGCTGAGCCCCACCCCGACGCCCATCAGCGCGCGCCCCACGAGCAGCAGCGCGAGGTTCGGCGCGAGCAGGAACGTGAGGCCGCCGAGCCCCAGGAAGGCGAGGCCGGCGAGGATCGCGCCGCGGTTGCCCACGGTCTCCGCGAGCCCGCCGAGCAGCAGGAGCGTCGCGATCAGGGCGACGGGGTAGGCGGCGAACACCGTGGTGGTGACCGCCGTCGTCAGGTGCCACTGCGCGGCGTAGACCGGGTAGACGAGCGTCGGCGCGGCGGACGCCCAGAGGGCGAGGGCCACGGCGGCGGCCGCCGCCCAGCGGCTGCCGCGTGCCGCCCAGGTGAATGTCATCGGAGGAACTCCCATCTGAGTTGGGATTCACAACTTAGCACCTGGATTGGAATCTACAACCTAGGTAGGATGTGGGCATGAGCACAACGCCCCGCGAACGCAACGCCCGCTGCTCCGTGGCCCGGAGCCTGGAGATCCTGGGGGAGAAGTGGACGCTGCTGGTGGTCCGCGAGGCCTTCTTCGGCGTCACACGGTTCGCCGACTTCCGGGCGCGCCTGGGCATCGCCCCCGACGTGCTCACCGCGCGGCTGGAGACGCTGGTCGAGGGCGGCGTGCTGGAACGCCGGCCGTACCGCGACGCGGGTCAGCGCCAGCGGGACGAGTACGTGCTCACCGAGGCCGGGGGCCGGCTCAAGACCGTGCTCGCGGCGTTCGTCGAGTGGGGCGACGAGTACCGCCCGTCAGGCTTCGGGCCGTCGGTGAGGTACGTCGAGGAGGCCACGGGCGAGCCCGTCCGGGTCGCGTTCGTGACCGAGGGCGGGCGCGAGATCGGGCCCGACGCCGTCGCCGTGGTACCGGGGCCGGGCTCCCTGACGTCGGCGGCCTGAGCCGCCGCAAGGTCAGCCCGTAGGCGTCGGGGGCGCACCCGGCGGGTCGGTGTCGTGCCCAGGTCGGCAGTGCGCTGGCGGGGTCGGCAGTCTGCATCGAGGTCGGCACAGCCCTGTGCCGATCTCGATGCCAACTGCCGAGTTCACGGGGCAAACTGCCGACTGCCGTCGTCAGCCCGCCTGGGTCTCGTGCAGCACGGCGTAGCGGCCGCCGTGGGAGACCAGGTGGTCGTGCGTGCCCTGCTCGACGATCCGCCCGTGCTCCAGCACGATGATCCGGTCGGCCTGCCGGATCGTCGAGAGCCGGTGGGCCACGACCAGCGTCGTCCGCCCCCGCATGAGGCGGCCCAGCGCCTCCTTGACCAGGGTCTCCGACTCGGTGTCCAGCGCGCTGGTGGCCTCGTCGAGCAGCAGGATGCGCGGGTCGCGCACCAGCGCGCGGGCGATCGCGATGCGCTGCCGCTGCCCGCCGGACAGCCGCGCCCCGCGCTCGCCGACCACGGTGTCCCAGCCCTGCGGCTGCGCATCGACGAACTCCAGCGCGTTGGCGTCCCGCAGCGCCGCACGCACCACGTCGTCGGACGCGTCCGGGAGGCCGTAGGTGACGTTGTCGCGGATGGTGCCCTCGAAGAGCACCGACTCCTGCGGCACCACGGAGACGTGGCGGCGCACCGTGCGCAGGTCCAGCTCCTGCGCGTCGACGCCGTCCACGAGCACGCGGCCCGACGTCGGCCGGATGAACCCGAGCACCAGGTTGAGCAGCGTCGACTTGCCCGACCCGGACGAGCCCACGAACGCCACCGTCTGGCCCGCGGGGATCGTGAGGGTCACGTCGTCCAGGGCGTCGTCGTCGGCGCCGGCGTAGCGATGGTGCACGTGGTCCAGCGTGAGCTCGCCGCCCACGGCGTCGACCGTGCGGCGGCCCTCGTTCTCCTCGAGGTCGGGCTCCTCCAGCACCTCGGCGATGGAGCGGACCGACTCCATGCCGCGCGCCGTGACCGGGATGAGCATGAGCAGCTGTGTGAGCCCCTGGGTGAGCAGCGTGAAGTAGCTGGACAGCAGCACCACCTCGCCGGCGGTGACCGGCAGGAACCCCGTCAGGGAGAAGACGGCGGCGAGCGCGAGGCACGTGACGCCGAGGATCTGCATCGTCACCCACGAGAGTGACGCGACCCGCCCGTTGAGCATGTCCAGGTGCAGTCCGGCGCGGCGGACGCCGTCGGCCCCGGCGGCCAGGCGCGTGACCGCCGTCTGCTCCAGGCCGTGGGCGCGGGTGATCGGGATGAGCGAGGCCATCTCGCCCACGCGCGAGGCGAAACCCTCGACCTCGCGGCGGAAGTTCTCGTTGCGGTCCCGCGAGCGCCGGGCCGTGACCCAGCGCAGCCCGAGCGCGAGCGGCACGGCCAGTACGTAGACGGGCAGGAACTCGGGCACCCGCAGTGCCGTCATGGTGATCGCGCCGCCCAGCACCATGAGCGAGGACAGCAGAGGGTGGGTGACCTGCTGGAGCATCACCTCGATGTTCTCGACGTCGCGCACCACCTTGGACTGCACCACCGAGGAGCTGGCGCGCGAGTGGTAGCCGATCGACAGGCTCTGCAGGCGGGCGGCCAGCGCGTTGCGCAGCCCGGCACCGGTGTCGCGCACGACGGTCATGAAGTTGCGTGTGTAGACGAGGTGGTTGGGGAAGTTCTGCAGCAGCAGGGCGGCGGCGACGGCGAACCAGATCAGGACGTCGCGCACCTCGCCGCCGGTGGCCACGATGTCGATGACGGCGGCGGTCACCACGGGCAGGAACCACATCGGGATCTCTTTGACGGTGAACGCGGCGATCGCCACGGTCATCCGTCCGGGACGCCGGGCGAGCAGCCGCAGGATCGACCGTGCGGGCTTGGTGCTGTCGATGCAGATCGGGGCGGTAAGCGCTTTCTCGGCAGCCATGGCGCCATGCTACCCACCACGTGTCAGACGTACAGGTCACCCCGGTGACCTGTACGTCTGACACGTGCGGTCAGCGGGTCATGAGGCGGTACTGGGCCGCCACCTCCCGCGGCGTGATCGCGCGGTCCAGGAGCTGGACCGTGTCCATGCGGCAGTTGCAGGGGTTCCGCTCCTGCGTGTCCTGCGGAAAGCTGCCGCCGATCTTGATGCCCCGCGGCGTCGTCGCCGACGTGCCGGTGCCGTCCACCTGCCACGGGTCGCCGTCGGCCACGTAGAAGCCCGGCACCCGCTCGCCGTTGCGGTACAGGGCCATCTTCCCCGTGGTGTAGTCGAACGTGGCGGCCAGGTGCACCCACTCGTCCTGCGGCAGCAGGGTGCGCCAGTCCTCGTTCGCGGCGAAGGTCTGCGACGCGCCGCCGTCGATCCGCCTGCCCAGCGCGACCAGCTTCAGCTCGCCGTCGACCTGGATGATCTCCAGCAGGGCGCGCACGCCGTGCCCATCGGAGTCCCCGCTGAGCAGGCCCGCCAGGCCCACGGCGTTGTAGTAGTCGTCCGGGTCCGCGGTGGTGGTGTTGAGGCTCGGGTTCTGGCCGGTCATCTTGACCCAGCCCGCCACCGTGATCCCGTCCACCCCGTTGAACGCGGACAGCGTGGGCACCCCGGCCGCGTTGAACACTCCCGCCTTCCAGTCGTCGTTGCCCGCCGTCAGCGGGTTCACCTGGCCGAGCTGGATCGAGTTGTTGCTGCCCGGGTAGGCGCCGTCCGCCACCCGCATGTCCTCCCCGCCGTTGATCAGGTTCAGGTACGTGCGGGACAGGCCGCGGTCGATCTCGACGGCGCCGTCCTGCTGGAACGGGTGCTCGAAGTCGTAGGAGCTCACCGAGTTCTTCTCCAGCGAGCGTGGCACGTCCTGCGGCACCGGCGCGTGCACCGTGTCCACGACCTTCCAGATCTTGCCGTTCGCCTTGGCCACCAGGTACAGGTCGCCCGCCGCGTCCCGGCCCATGCGCAGGTCGGCCCGCTCGTCACCCGTGAAGTCGGGCATCCGCTTGCGGGTGCCGTCGGTGTCGTAGAGCGCGAGCTCGTACATCTGCGCCTCGGCCCGGCCGCGCCGCATCTGCGACTCCTTGGCGTAGAACACGCGCCCCTCGACCAGGTCGGTGAACAGGTACTTGCCGTTCAGCGCCGGCAGGTCACGCCCGCGGTAGACGAACCCGCCGCTGATCGCGTACCCGCTGTCCGCCGTGCACGACCAGCCGGGCGGTGGGTCGTGGTCGTACGCCACCACGGGATAGGTGAAGCCGAGCTCGTCGTCGTTCTCCGGCAGCGGGTACAGGTTGCACCGGTCGGCCGCATCGAAGACGTACTTCCCCTCCCGGTCGCCCCAGCCGAAGTTGTCCCCGGCGCGCACGTCGTACACGGCCTCGATCGCGTGCTCGCCGATGTGCCCCAGGAACATGCGGCCCGTCTTCGTGTCCCAGCTGAACCGGTGCGGGTCCCGCATACCGATCGCGTAGATCTCGCCCAGCGTGCCCGGGGTGTCCACGAACGGGTTCGACGCCGGGATGCCGTACGTGCCGCCCGGCCCGTTGGTCCCCGCCGGGTCGATACGCAGGATCTTGCCGGCCGGCGTGCCCCGCTCCTGCGGCACCCCCGTGCCGACGCCGATGCCGCCGTCGCCCACCGCGAGGTACAGCAGGCCGTAGTCCTCGTCGCCCGGCTTCGCCGTCGGGTTGAAGTCGATCTGCTGGATCGCGTGCACCTGCCCCGCGAAGCCCAGGCGCATCACCTCGCGGCTCGTCCCGGAGAACACGTCGGCGTCCGGGTCGTCGGCCACCCACTCGGTGACCACCGCGTGCAGGAACGTCGGCGTCTGCGCCGGGTAGGTCGTGGGGTCCGACGGCGGCCCGGCGTTGCCCGGGCGCTCGCTGTGCACCGTGTAGAACGTGCCGTTGTGCTCGAAGTCCGGGTGGAACGCCGCGAACCCGAACCCGCTGCCCATGCCCCGCCCGGAGAAGAACTCGGGCGCGAACCGCGCGGCCACGTCCAGGTACACGCGTGGCTCGCTGTCGCGCACGAAGTACAGCGGGCCGTTCAGGTCCGGCACGTAGGTGCGGCCCGAGCCGTCCGGCAGCTCCCCGATGCCGTTGATGCGGGCGTGCCGCATCAGCCGGCGGTCGACGGGCGCCGGGATCGGCTCCGTCTTCGGGAACTGCGCGTACTCCTCCAGGACCAGGCCGATCGTGGACTGGATCTCCTCCGGGGCCGGGTCCTCGATCGGGTCGCCCACCGGGGCTGCCGCGGCCCCCGGCGACGTCGACGCCGCCGCCGTGGTCAGGGCCGCGGTCATCAGCCCGGTCAGCGCGGTGGCGGTGATCGCCACCGCCGCTACCGCCGACCGCCATCTCTGTCTGGTGCGCATGGTGCCTCCTGAATGTCGTCGTCGTCATTGCGGAGTGCAGTTGCGGGTCGCCCCACCCGCTGGTCGAGCCTGTCGAGACCCCAGAGCCCGTCGAGACCCCTACCGGCAGAACGGCCGCTCGCCGGCCGCGCTGAGGATGCCGCCCACCACGTGGGTCTTGAACGAGTCGGCACCCGGCAGCGCAGAGTCCTCGGTCCAGGCGGCCGGGTCGTGGCCTAGCGAGGTGACCCACGCGCGGCCGCCGTCGTAGTACTGGCACCAGGACACCGGGTGCTCGCCCTCGTGCCCGGGGTGCCCGTTGAACCCGGTGCCGGAGCCGATCGTGTCCGTGTCCACCTCGGCGAGGAACCGCACGCCCGTGGGGAACGGTTCGAGGTTGTACCACTCGTCGCGGAAGTCCCACCGGCGCGGCAGGTCCTTCGTGGAGGCGTCGCGGCGGTCGACGGTGAGCACCTGCCCGTCGCGGTGCGGCCCGTGGTCGTAGAAGTTGGCGCCGCCCAGCAGCCCCTGGAACCACGGCCAGTGGTACATCGCGCCGAGCGTGTTGTGCACCGCCACGAACCCGCCGCCCGAGCGGACGTACTGCAGCAGCGTGGTCTGCGCGGCGTCATCGAGCATGGTGCGCGAGTTGCTGAGGAAGACCACGGCGTCGTACGGCGCGAGCTTGGCGGGGGAGTCGAGCTGGCGCACGTCCTCGGTCCAGTCCACCTCGAACCCGTACTCCTGCCCCCAGCGGACGACGGCGTTCTGCGCCACGTGCGCCGAGGTCAGCGGCGGGTTCATGCCGGCGGGCAGCAGCGGCCCCAGGTGGGCGTGCCGCGAGACGCCGGTCGCCGTGAAGACCAGCACCCGCACCCGCCCGTCGGTGGTGCGCGGCAGGTCCCAGTCGTTGTAGCAGGCCGGGTCCGTGCCGCGGCAGACGCCGTAGTCGGCCACCTTGTCCTGGTAGGGGTCCTGGCGGCCCGCGGACGACGACGACGTCGCGCCGAGGCCGGCGAGCAGCGCGGCCAGGATCGCCAGGCCGAGCACCGCCTGTCCCGCACCGCCGAGCGACTTTCCGAGCATGGTTCTGAGCGACATGACGGTTCTCCTTTGAACAGCCAGCAGTCAGTGCACGTGCGATGCCTCAGCGAGAGGCCCTACGAGACCTCCTTCGGGCGGCCGCCCAGGTAGAGCTGGGCCAGGCGGGGGTCCGCGAGGAGGTCGGGGGCCGGGCCGGTGATGTGCACCCGGCCCAGGTCGAGCACGCAGCCGACGTCGGCCGACTCCAGCGCCCGCCGCGCGTTCTGCTCCACGAGCAGCACGGCCGTGCCGGCGTCGCGCATGCGCCGCACCTGCTCGAACACGACCGCCGTCGCCTTGGGGTCGAGCCCCATCGACGGCTCGTCGAGCAGCACCACCTTGGGCCGCACCATGAGCGAGCGGGCGAACTCGACCTGCTTCTGCTGCCCGCCCGACAGTGCGCCCGCCAGGGCCGACCACCGCTCGCCGACCAGCGGGAACAGCCCGGTCACGAAGTCCGTGCGCGCCTCGATCTCCGAGCGGTCGCGCACCGTGTAGGCGCCGAGCAGCACGTTCTCGGCCACCGTCATCTCGGGGAACACGCTGTGTCCCTGCGGCACGTGCGACAGCCCGGCGGCGAGGAGCTGCTGCGGCGTGCGGCCGGTGACGTCCACGCCGTCGACCACCACCTGCCCGGCGCGCGGCCTGAGCAGGCCGCTGGCCACCTTGAGCACCGTGGACTTGCCGGCGCCGTTCGGCCCCACGAGGCAGACGACGCTGCCGGGCGCGACCGTGACGGACAGCCCGCGCAGCACGAGCGCGGCGCGACCGTAGCCGGCCTGCACGTCGGTCAGGCGGAGGAGGGGTTCCAGTTCAGACGCCAAGGTAGGCCTCCAGGACCAGAGGGTCGTCCTGCACGACGGCGGGGGTGCCCTGGGCGATCGGCCGGCCCCGGTCGAACACCACCACGTGGTCGCTCAGGCCCATGACCAGCTCCATGTTGTGCTCGACGATGATGAAGGTGCGGCCCTCGGCGTTGAGCTCGCGCACCAGGTCGGCGATGCGGTCCACGAGCGCCGGGTTCACGCCGCCGGCCGGCTCGTCGAGCATGATCGTGTGCGGGTCGCCCATGAGCACCCCCGCCAGTTCCAGCAGCTTCTGCTGGCCGTAGGAGATGTCGCGCGCCTCGGCGCTCTCCAGGTGGTCGATCCCCACGCGGGCCAGCAGCTCGCGGGCCCGGGCGACGTCGTCCGGGTTGCGCATGCCGCGCAGCCGCTGCAGCAGCCCGTGCGGCTGCACCGCGACCAGCACGTTCTCCAGCACGGTCAGCCGCGGGAAGACGCGGCAGAGCTGGAAGCTGCGCCCGATGCCGGAGCGGGCGATCCGGTGCGGCGCGAGCCCCGTGATGTCGCGGTCGCGGTAGCTGACCGTGCCGGCGTCCGGCCTGATCATGCCGGTGACGCAGTTGAAGAACGTCGTCTTGCCGGACCCGTTCGGCCCGATCAGGGCGTTGATCTCGCCGTCGTGGAAGGCCACTGAGGCGCCGTCGACGGCGCGAACACCGCCGAACGACTTGGTCAGCCCCTCGGTGGTCACCGAGCTGGTGGTCGCGTTCATCGGGTCGCCTCCTCGCGCTGCCGGGCCAGCTCCTCGGCGCTCACCTCGCGGATCGACGCCGCGCGGCGCCGCCGGTTCAGGAACGAGGTGATCGCCGGGATGACGCCGTCGGGCATGAACAGGACCACCAGGCCGAGCAGGACGCCCGTGGCGACCAGGTGGAACTGCGTGTCGCCGTACTGCGACTTGAACACCTCGACCGCGTACCCGACGACGACGGCGCCGAGCAGCGGGCCGAACAGGCTGCGCACCCCGCCGAGCAGCGACATCAGCACCATGTAGGTGCCGACCAGGATCGAGAACTGGAAGATCGGGTCGAGGTAGCCGAACCACAGGGCATACAGGCCGCCGCCCAGCGCGGTGAAGAACGCGCTGGTCACGAGCGCGGTGAGCTTGTACGCGAACGTCGGCACGCCGAGCGCCTGCGCCTTGTCCTCGTCCTCGCGGATCGCCTTGAGCCCCGCGCCGAGCCGGGAGCGCTCGATGAGCCACCAGGTCAGCAGGGCGAGCGCCAGGAGCACGGCGTGCAGGTAGAAGAACCGCTCGTGCTGCTCGGGCCGCAGCACGTCGGGGCCGAACGGCCGCGGCACGCGCAGCCCGCCCGAGCCGCCGGTGAACGTGTGCCAGCTCTGGAACGTGAGCTGCAGGATGAGCACCAGCGCGATCGAGACGATCACGAACGAGGCGCCGCGCACCCGCAGCGACGCGATGCCCACCGGGATCGCGATCAGGGCCACGATCAGGGCACCGACCACGAGCGCGAGCCACGGGTTCAGCCCGGACCGCAGGATGAGCAGCGCCGTGGCGTACCCGCCGAGGCCCGAGTAGGCGGCGTGCCCCAGCGAGATGTAGCCGGTGAAGCCGCCCACCAGGTTCCAGGACGTGGCGAGCACGGCGTAGCTCAGGATCACCACGCCGACGGACAGGATGAACGGGTCGGGAGCCAGGGACGGGAAGAGCAGCACCACGGCTGCGAGGGCGAGCAGGCCGCCGATCCGGAGCACGCGGGCCGGCGTCGGCCCGGAGGGCCTGGTGGCGCTAGAAGCGTTGGGCAAGGCGGCCTCCGAAGAATCCCTGCGGGCGGATCATGAGGGTCACGAACAGGGCCAGGTAGAACACGGTCTGCGCCCAGGTGGTGCCGAGCGGCACCTGCAGCAGGCTCGCGGCCACGCCCAGCAGCAGGGCCGCGATGGCCGCGCCGGGGATGCTGCCCAGCCCGCCCACGACGATGATCGCCATCAGCGGCCCGATCCAGTGCCAGTGCAGCGACGGGTAGATCGTGTAGTCCAGCGCGAGCGCCGTCCCGCCGATCGCGGCCGTGGCCAGCCCCAGCCCGAAGCCGAGCCCGGCCACCCGGTCGGTGTCGATGCCGACCAGCCGCGCGGCTTCCGGGTGCTGGGTGGTGGCCCGCAGCGCCCGGCCGAACGACGTCCGCCGCAGGATCAGGTACAGCGCACCCAGCGACAGCGCGGCCAGGCCGAACGCGATGAGCTTGACCACCGCGATGCTGACGCCCGCAACCTCGATGCTCATGCCCGAGTAGCCGAGCTGGACGCGGCGCTGCGTGCCGGTCCAGATGAACCCGAGCAGCCCCTCGATCGTCAGCGCCACCGCGAACGTGAGCAGCACCGACATCGTGGTCAGCGTGATGGGCCGCAGCCGGGACACCAGGAACCGCTGCATCCCGTACCCGACCACGAAGAACAGCGGCACCGTGACGACCAGCGACACCAGGGGGTCGACGCCCGTGCGCTCGTGGAAGTACCAGGCGAGGTACGCGGCCAGGATCAGGAACGCCGAGTGGGCGATCATGACCACGCGCATCACGCCGAAGTACAGGGTCAGCCCGGCGGCCAGGAGGGCGTACAGCCCGCCCAGGAGGACGCCGAGCACCAGGCTCTGCGCGAACAGGGCACCGGTCATCGGGTCACCACTCGGGCTTCGGGTGCAGGAGGTCGGCTTCCTTGACGTCGTCGGGCAGCACGATCTTGATCTCGCCGTCCACGTACTGCTGGATCAGGTGCGCGCTCTGCGGGCGGCCCTGCGCGTCCCAGCTCAGCGTGCCGACGACGGTCTCGACCTCGTTCTCCTTGAGCCACCCGACGAGCTGCTCCTGGCACTCCGGGCTCGGGTCGGCGCAGCCCACGGCCTCGACCGCCGCGGCGACGACCTGGCCCGTGGTCCAGGCATTCGCCTCGTCCTCGGCCGGCGGGGCGTCGTGCTCGGCCGTGTAGGCCTCGACGAACTCCTGGTTGGACGGGTACGGCGCCGTCGGCGTGTACCCCGTGGGGGCCAGGATGCCCTCGGTCTTCTCGCCGATCGCAGCCGGGAACTCGGCGTTGGTCGGCGCCCCGGAGATCGCCGCCATCTGCGGCTGGTAGTCCTGCTGCTGCAGCGCCACCACGAGGTTCACGCCGTCCTGGTACTGCGAGCCCACGATCAGCAGGTCCGCCTCCGAGTCCGCGATCTTCGCCGCGATGCCGCTGAAGTCCGTGGTGTTGGGCGGGTACACCTCGTCGACCACCACCTCGATCCCGGCGTCGGCGAGCTTGTCCCGCAGGCCGTAGGCGGTGCCCTGCGCGAACGGGTCGTCCATCGAGGCCACGGCGATCGTCTTCGGCCGTTCGTCCTCGGGCAGGGCCAGGACGTACTCGGCCAGGTGGTCGTAGTGGTCGTCGGCGATGGCCGGCGCCGCGTAGAACAGGTTGTCGAAGCCCTGCTCGAACACCTCGGCGGCGGCGCCCGCCGGCTCCACGAACAGGAACCCGTAGTCCTGGGCCACCTGCGCCGCCGGCACCACGAGGCGGGTCGAGAACGGCCCGAAGACCAGGTCCACGCCGTCCTGGTTGATCAGCCGCTCGTAGTCCGAGGCCACGCGGTCCGCGTTCGACTGGTCGTCGACGATGACCAGCTCCACCTGGCGGCCCAGCAGCCCGCCGCCCTCGTTCACGTGCTTGGCCCAGGCCTCATAACCTCGTTGCACTCCCTTGCCCGGCTCCGCGAAGTCGCCCGTCAGGGGGAGCGAGACGCCGATGACGATCGGGTCGTCCGGGCCGTCCGCCTCACCGCCGCCCTGCTCCGGGCTCGCCAGGCAGGCGGACAGGGACAGTGCCGAGGCCGCGGCGACTGCCGCTACCGTCAGGCGTCGGGTTGCTCTCATGGTCCACTCCCTTGTGGGTCCACATCATCGTGGGCAAGCGCTTCCGTAACCGCTTACGGCACTCTAGGAACTGGGGCGCCGGGTGACAAGGGTTCTGGCACCATTCATTACCTGTCGCTTTACCGTGGCGAGGAGATTCGATGCGCAAGCACACCGCCGGGCTCCGCCTGGTCGACGTCGCAGAGCACGCCGGCGTGTCCATCGCGACCGCCTCCCGTGCCCTGTCCGGTGCCGCCGGGGTCTCCGAGGCGCTCGCGGAACGGGTGCGCGCCGTCGCCACCGAGCTCGGGTACGTCGCCAACGTGCACGCGCGCTCGCTCGCGAGCGGCGCCAGCCCCGCGGTCGGGCTCGTGGTGCACGAGATCGGCGACCCGTACTTCGCCGAGATCGCCAGCGGGGTGCTGGAGGTGGCGGGCGCGCACGGGCGCATGGTGCAGATCTGCCACACCGGCCGGGACCCGCACGCGGAGGTCGCGCAGCTGAGGGCGCTGGCGGGAGCCGGCGTCGGGATCATCGTCGTGGCCGGGTCCGGGCACCTCGACCGTGACGTGCAGGCGCAGCTGAAGGCGCAGGTGCAGGCCTTCGAGGCGACCGGCGGGCGGGTCGCCGTGATCGGTCGGCACCCGCAGCTCGGCGTCGACGCCGTGGTCCCGGCCAACGTCGCGGGCGGGCGGGCCATCGCCGACCACCTGCTTCAGCTCGGGCACCGCCGGATCGCCGTCGCGGCCGGGTCGCGGCGCCTGGCCACCATGGCCGACCGGCTGGCCGGCGTCGAGCAGGCGCTCGGCGACCACGGCCTGCGGCTCGCGGACCTGCCCGTGGTCGAGGCCGCGTTCACGCTCGACGGCGGCAAGGACGCCGCCCGGCAGATCCTCGACGCCCACCCGGACGTCACGGCGATCCTCGCGCTCAACGACGACATGGCGGTGGGCGTGCTGTCGGTGCTGGGGGAGCGGGGCGTCTCCGTGCCGGACGACGTGTCGGTCACCGGGTTCGACGACGTCACCGTGGCCGGTCACCTGTCGCCCGCCCTGACGACGGTGCGCCTGCCGATGAAGGACATGGGCAGGCAGGCGCTGGAGCTCGCCCTGCTGCCGCGGGCCGCGCGCGCCCGCCGTCGGACGGCGGAGCAGCGGCTGATGGTCCGCGCGTCGACGGCGCCGGCGCGGGGCGTCAGGCCGCCGGCTTGATGATCCAGCTTGGGTGGAACCGGCGCAGCACCACGGCGCACGGTGAGCGGTAGTTGAGGTCGTCCTGGCTGGGGTTGTTCACCGTGACACGTCGTGCTTCGACGAGGGCCAGGACGATGCCGCTGCTCGTCGAGGTCAGCGCCGAGTAGCCACCCTCACGCAGGTTGCCCACCTGGCTCCCCTCGCTGGCCAGGGGGGCGCTCTTCAACGGCCGCTGATAGGCCCTCCATGTCTCACCGTCGTCAGCGCTCGCGCGCAGCGTCATCACGTAGCGGTTGTCACGTGTCGAGCTGTTGGAGTTGAGATGGATGAGGTACGGGTTGCCGTTGAAGGTGTGCGAGATCTGCGCGCCGTGGCTGCCGGGGTCGATGATCTGGGTGCGCCAGTGCTCCTCGCCGAACATCTGCCAGTCACCCGGGTTGCCGATGGCCACGCGGCGGGCCATGGGGAAGCCTCGGTTGAGCTCCCAGTTCGTGGCGCGGTAGTTGAGGATCAGCTGTCCGTCCGAGCGTTCCGCGACGGTCCCTTCGCCGTAGGGGTGCGGACGGACCCCCTTGTCGTTGACGTACAGCCCGTTGGGAACGTCGTGGTTGGCCCAGTCCCCGCCCGGCTCCTTGATGATCAGCCGGCCGCGCGCAGGTATGACCAGCGAGCCGTCGGCGCGCTGGATCCCGTTCCCGGGCCCGATGAAGTCGTTGTCCGTCCCTGATCGGTCGAGGTCGGTCCGCGCTATCGGCGCCGTCCAGGTGGCGCCGTCGTCGTCCGACGTCGCGATGTGAAGCTTGGGGTCGATCTCCACCAGCTCGCCGGACTGACGGCGCAGCATGAAGCAGTACAGCCGACCCGTGATCCGGTCGTGCACCAGGGTGGGGTTGGCCCAGCAGTCGAGGCCGGCCCCCGCGAGCGTCGACGCGACGCTCCAGGTCAGGCCCAGATTTGTGGACCGGCGCAGCAGCAGGTTGAAGTTGCCGCTGTTGTCGAGATTGTGGTTCGGGCGCCCCTCGACGACCGCGACCACCACGCTCGTACCCGGGATCGCCAGGATCGCCGGGATCCGGCACGAGTGGTAGTTGCCGTTCCCGCTCTCCTTGGGGATCGACGCGGCCCCGGCCTGCGCGTCCCCGAAGAGCATCTTGCTCTCCATGCCGTCGGGGTCGAGGGCGAACGCCCGCTGCGGGGACGCCACCCCCGTTCCCGTGAGTCCGAGTGCGGCCACACCGGCCGCTCCGCCGAGAAACATCCGACGCGAAAGCGTCATGCCCGATCCCTCACAGACCTCGTTGGAAGACGCCGGCCGGGCAGGTCGTGCACGGCCGACCGTGGGCAACGCTGCACTGCGCGGTGCGGGGCGTCAACGAAAGGCGCAGAACGATCAGGGCGGCACCCGCCGTTGACGCATGCCGATATGGGTATATGTTTGAGGCATGGCACGAGCAGCGACCACTACCGACGCGTTCAACGCGGTGGCCGAGCCGCGCCGCCGCGAGATCCTCGACGCCCTGTCCGGCGGCGAGCTCGCGGTGGGCGACCTGGTCGAGCTGCTCGGGCTCGCGCAGCCGCAGGTGTCCAAGCACCTGCGCGTGCTGCGGGAGGTGGGGCTGGTGGACGTGCGCGACGACGGGCGCCGCCGCCTCTACCGGGTCAACGGTGCGCCGCTGCGCGCCGTCCACGACTGGGTCTCGCAGTACGAGCGGCTCTGGAACGAGCGGTTCGACCTCATGGACGACGTGCTCGACGAGCTCGGGACGCGACCACCGACAGATGCAGGAACCGGACAAGGAGACTGACATGACCACCACGACCAAGGGCAGCGCCGTCCTGACGCTCCCGACCGACACCGAGATCCTGGTGACCCGGGAGTTCAACGCACCGCGTGCGCAGGTATGGCGGGTGCTCACCGAGCCCGAGCTGATCCGGCGCTGGTGGGCCGGGCAGCGCGGCACGGTCACCGAGGCGACCGTCGACCTGCGGGTCGGGGGCTCCTGGCGCTACGTGATGACCGCGAACGACGGCTCCGAGGTGGGGTTCCACGGCGAGTACCGCGAGATCGCGGCGCCGGAGCGGATGACGCACACCGAGGTGTTCGAGGGCATGCCGGACGGCGACTCCGAGCCCACCCTGAACCACTACACGCTCACCGAGCACGACGGGCGCACCACGCTCACCGTGCGCACCGTCGTCCCCAGCAAGGAGGTCCGGGACATGATCGTCGGCTCGGGCATGGAGGGGGGCATGCAGGAGGGCTACGACCTGGTCGAGGAGCTGGCGGTCGAGCTCGCCGCCGCCTGACGCCGAGGTCGCCGCCTAGGTGGCGGACGGCGTCGTCGACGGCGCGATCGGCGCGCTGCTGCGGCCCTGCTCGCGTCCGCTCAGCTCTGCGTCGAGCGTCGCCTGGGCCACGCGCATGCCCTCGGCGTAGACCGGGTCCTGGAGCCGCTGCCACATCACGTCCTCCGGGACGTCCTCGACGTGGCTGACCACCCACCAGATGTTGCCGAAGGGGTCCCGGACCCGGCCGCCGCGCTGGCCGAAGGCGTTGTCGTCCAGCGCGGTGACCACGACGGCGCCCGCCGTCACCGCGCGACCGAACGCGGCGTCGGCGTCCGGCACGAACACGCGTAGGAGGCTCGGCATGACGGGCCACTCGGGGCGGCGGTCGAAGGCCAGGACCACGGTGTCGCCGACGCGGATCTCGCCGTGCCCGACCTGACCGTCCTCCGTCACGACGCGCGCGAGCTCCTCGCCGTCGAACGCCTGGGCGACGAAGTCGAGGAACGCGCCGGTGTCGTCGGTGACGACCCAGGGGGCCACGGACGTGTATCCGGCGGGGGCGGTGGTGGTGGTGGTCTGCTCGGGCATGACGGGTCCTCTCGGGAGCTTGGCTCGGTGTCCTCGACGTTAGGCGGAGAAGCGGCCGACTTCTGTCCTGTACCTGGCCCCGGCGGGCAGATCTCGGTTGGCGCGGGCAACTATGTAAGGTGCAGGTATCCCCCCCGCCCGCTCGTCGAAGGGTTGTCTGCCGCGCATGAGATTCCGCTTTCCCCCTGGTGGCCAGGACCGCTCTCGGCTCACGCGGATGCCGCGCCCGGGCCTGGTGATCGCCGTCCTCGCGTTCGCCGGCATGGGGGCGTCGTTCATGCAGACGATCCTGCTGCCGATCCAGGCGGAGCTGCCGACCCTGCTGGGCGTATCGCGTGACGTGTCCGCCTGGGTCATCACGGTGACGCTGCTGGTGGCGGCGATCTGCACGCCCATCTCCGGGCGGCTCGGCGACATGTACGGCAAGAAGACCGTCGCGCTCGCGCTGCTCGGCCTGCTGGCGCTGGGCTCCGTGGTGGCTGCGCTGTCGCCGTCGGTGGTGCTCCTGATCGTCGGGCGCGGCCTGCAGGGCATGGGCATGGGCGTGGTCCCGCTCGGCATCTCGATCCTGCGCGACGTGCTGCACCGGGACCGGCTCGGCTCCGGCATCGCTCTGGTCAGCGCGACGCTCGGCGTCGGGGGAGCGCTCGGCCTGCCGATCAGCGCGTTCGTCACCGAGCGCTACGACTGGCACGTCGTGTTCTGGGTGGCGGCCGGGATCGGCCTGCTCGCGCTGGCGCTGGTCGCGTGGATCGTGCCCGTGAGCACGCTGCGCACGGGCGGCCGGCTCGACGTCGTCGGCGTGATCGGTCTCGCCATCGGCCTGACCGGGGTGCTGCTGGCGGTCTCGCGCGGCAACGACTGGGGCTGGGGCTCGGCGCGCACGCTCGGGCTGCTGCTCGGCGGGCTGCTCGTCCTGCTGGTGTGGGGCTGGTACGAGCTGCGGATCGCCGAGCCTCTCGTGGACCTCCGGGTCACGGCCCGCGGCACGGTGCTGTTCACCAACCTGGCCTCGATCGCGATGGGCTTCGCGCTGTTCGCCTCGAACGTCGTGTTCCCGCAGCTCCTGGAGCTGCCGACGGCGGCCGGCGGCCTGGGGCTCAGCCTCATGCACGCGAGCCTGATCCTCATGCCCTCCGGCCTGGTGATGCTCGCCATGTCGCCGGTCGCGGGCCGGCTCGAGCACCGCTTCGGACCCAAGCCGCTGCTCGCCGCGGGGTCGGCCATCATCGCGATCTCGTACGTGATCGCCGTCGTGGTCGACCTCGACGTGTGGCACGTGCTCGTGGTCAACCTCGTGGTCGGCGTCGGCATCGGCCTGGGGTTCGCGGCCATGCCCGCCCTGATCATGCGGGTGGTGCCGTCGCACGAGACGGGTGCTGCCAACGGGCTCAACACGCTCATGCGCTCGCTGGGCACCACGTCGGCCGCCGCCGTCGTCGGCGGGGTGCTCGCCGCGGGCGGCGCGCAGTACCAGGGGGTCCCGGTGCCGTCGGGCGACGCGTTCCGCACGGCGCTGCTGCTCGGCCTTCTCGCCTCGGTCGTCTGCACCGTGCTCGCGCTGCTCATCCCACGCCCGAAGCCGCCGGCCGACGAGCACCCGTCCCTCCCGGACGGGGTGCTGTAAGCGACGACGGGGCGAGCCAGGAGAAGGCTTCCGCGGCCGAGGGGGTGCCCCCGGCTTGCTGTCCCGACCCGGTGTGGCAGGCTGTGCGCCATGTTGAGAACGACTCTCGTTCGCGTGTCCACGCGCGGAGCGTGCTGACGTGGCGAACCTGCTGATGATCGAGAGCTGGCTCCAGTCCACCGGCCTCATGCTCCCGCCCCTCCTGCACGACGCCGGCCACCGGTACGTGCTCGTCACCCGCGACCCAGACCTGTACCGCCTGCCCGACGGCGTGCCCCACCCCGTCCTGGCGCTCGCCGCCGAGGTGGTCGTCGCCGAGACCAACGACGACGCCGCCCTGCTCGCGGCGGCGCGCGACGTCGCCGCCCGCGAGCACGCCGCGGGCCGACCGGTCGACGGCGTCCTGACGACCTGCGACTACTACCTGCCCGCCGTCGCGCACGTCGCCGAAGGGCTGGACCTGCCCGGCGCGCCCGCGGACGTGCTGCGCACCGCGACGCGCAAGCACCTGGTCCGGCAGGCGCTCGCGGCCGGGGAAGTGCCCGACGTGGCGTTCGCCGTGGCGTCCACCTGGGACCAGGCGCGCAAGGAGGCCGCTAGCCTCGGCTACCCGCTCGTGGTCAAGCCCGTGGACATGAACTCCGGTACCGGCGTGGCCAAGGTCGCCGACGAGGCCGGCCTCGCCGTGGCCTTCGACGCGGCGACCGGCCTCGAGCGCAACACCCGGGACCAGCCGCTGGAGCGGCTCGCCCTGCTCGAACGGGTCCTGGACGGGCCCGAGTACAGCGTCGAGTCCGTGACCCGCGACGGCGTCACGCGGGTGCTGGGCATCACCGCGAAGTCGGTGGCGGAGCCCGGCGTCGAGGCCGGTTCGGGCTTCGTCGAGTCGGGGCACCTGTTCCCGGCGCCCCTTGAGCCCGAGCAGCGAGACGCGATCGAGCGGCACGTCGCCGCGGTGCTGTCCGTCGTCGGGCTCACGCACGGCATCAGCCACACCGAGGTGCGGCTCACCGCGGCCGGGCCGCGGCTGATCGAGCTCAACCCGCGCCAGGGCGGCGGCTACGTCTTCGAGCTGGTCCGCCTCGTCACGGGCTACAACCCGCTGCAGGTCCTGGTGGACCTGGCGCTCGGCCGCGAACCGGTGCCGGGCCCGTCGGCCGCCACGAGCGCCGCGGTCACGTTCCTGCTGGCCCCGGCGGACGGCGTCGTGCGTGAGGTCCGGGGCGCGGAACGCCTGGCGGACGACGCGCGCGTGCTCGGCCACGAGACGCCGTCGCCCGGCCGCGTGGTGCGGCCGGGCGACAACAACGAGCGGATCGGGCACGTGCTGGTCGCGGACCCGACCGGGCACGCGGCCAAGGAGTGGGCCGACGAGCTCGTGGCCGGCCTCGACATCCGGGTCGACGCCGCGGCGCTCGCTCGCTGACCCCGGACACGACTAGAGCCCCGGCGCTGCTGCGCCGGGGCTCTCGTCGTTCAGCCGGGTCTCAGTCCGGGACCACCAGGCCGCGCCGGACCGCGGGCACGAGCCGCGCGGGGATGCGCACCTGGCGGCCGTCCACGGTCACCGCGACCAGGTCGGGCACCAGGGCCTTCCACTGGGAGCGGCGGGACCGGGTCCGCGACCGGGACATCTTCCTCTTGGGGACCGCCATCGGTCAGCGCTCCTCGCGGAAGTCGACGTGCTGCCGCACCACGGGGTCGAACTTGCGCAGGACGAGCCGGTCAGGATCGTTGCGCCGGTTCTTGCGGGTCACGTAGGTGAACCCGGTGCCCGCCGTCGAGCGGAGCTTGATCACGGGTCGCAGGTCGGTACGCGATGCCATCAGTTACCACCCTTGCTGTCGGTGCTCGTGTTGTGCTTGGCGTAGCGCTGCCGGAACTTCTCGACGCGTCCGGCGGTGTCGACCACGCGGGCCGATCCGGTCCAGAACGGGTGGCTGGCGCTGCTGATCTCGACGTCGACCACGGGGTAGGTCTGGCCGTCGGACCACTCGATGGTCGCCGTCGGGCGGCCGGGGCCGGAGTCGGTGCTGCCGGCCAGCGTCGAGCGGGTCAGGAACGTGAATCCCGCGCTCGCGTCCCGGAAGACGACGGGGCCGTAGGTGGGGTGAAGGTTCTGCTTCATGGTTTGTCTCCTCTTCTCAGCCCTGGCGCGCCTTCCAGCGCGGGTTGAGCTTGTTGATCACGAACGTCTTGCCGTGCCGGCGCACGACCTTGGCGCCGGGCTTGTCCTTCAGGGACCGCAGTGATGCGCGAACCTTCATGTGTCACTCCTTGGGTAGCGGGGGCGGACGGCGGGGCCGCCGCCTGGGCCGGTCCTCACCAGCTGGACTTGGTCACCCCGGGCAGCTCGCCGCGGTGGGCCATCTCGCGCAGGCGGATCCGGGAGAGCCCGAACTTCCGCGAGTACGCGCGGGGCCGTCCGTCGACGACGTCGCGGTTGCGCAGCCGGGTCGGGCTGGCGTCGCGCGGCTGCCGGGACAGCTCCGCGGCGGCGGCCTGGCGCTCCTCGGCCGGGAGGTCGAGCCTGCGCAGGGTGCGGCGCAGCTCCGCGCGCCGCTCGGCGTACCGGGCGACGAGTTCCCGGCGCCGGGTGTCGGCGGCGATCTTCGACTTCTTGGCCATCAGACCTTCTCCCCTCTTGCCAGGATCTGGGCGACGACCACGTCGATCCCCTTGCGATCGATGGTCTTGATGCCCTTGGCGCTCACCCGCAGCGTGACGTTGCGGCCGAGCGACGGGACCCAGTAGCGCTTCTTCTGGATGTTGGGGTCGAACCGCCGCTTGGTCCGCACGTGGGAGTGCGAAATCGAGTGGCCGAACCCCGGCACGGTGCCCAGCACCTGGCATCTGGCTGACACATGACCTCCTGTTGCGACGGACTGGCCGCCGCTGGTGAGAACCGTTCTCATATCGCGCTACAGTGAACCAGAACTGAGAACGGTTATCAATTATTCCGGGGCTGGCCCCCGGGCGAGGAGGCAGCATGTACCGAACCGGAGACCGCCGCGGAATCATCCCGGTGAGCGTCCTGGCCACCATCGACCCCGTGCTGCGCGACTCCGCGCTCTTCGGCCTGCTGACCGACGCCCCCGGCGTCGTCGCGACCCGGCACGACATCTACGAGGACCACCTCCGGCGCGTCGTTCTCGACGCCACCGGCGTCATCGAGGACGTGCTTGTCCCGCTCGAGCACGCCTGCCTGTCCTGCGCCGTCCGCGAGGACGCCGTCCCCACCATCGCGCGCCTCGCCCGCGACGGCCGCTGGGACCACGTGCTGCTCGCCCTGCCCACCAGCGCCGAACCCCTGCCCGCGGCCCGTGCCCTCGCCGCCGAGACCGTGCGCGGCGGCGCCCTCGACCACACCCGCGTCGCCACCTCGTTCACCGTGGTCGACCTCGACACCCTCCAGCACGACCTGCTCGGCGACGACACCCTCCTCGAACGCGGCCTCGGGCTCACCATGGGCGACGAACGCTCCGTGGGCGAGGCGCTCGCGGCCCAGATCGAGCAGGCGGACCTCGTGGTGACCCACACGTCGCACGCCGAGCCCACCACGCCGGTCGAGCCCGTCGAGACGCCGTCGGCCACGCCGTCCGGCCTGCTGGACCGCCTGCGCGGCGCCGGGACCCGCCGGGTCGACGGGCTGCACGCCCTGGAGTCCGCGGCGCTCGCCGCCGCCCGGCACTCGCCGGCGCGGGCCGAGCACCGGGCGCACCCGCTCGGGGCGGTGGCGATCACCGGCCGGGGCGGCGTCCCCGGGGACCGGAGCTGGACCCTGGAGCTGCGCTCACCGTTGCCGTTCCACCCGGAGCGGCTGCTGGAGCGCATCGAGTCGCTCGGTGCGGGCGGGCTGCGGGCGCGCGGGGTGTTCCACGTCGCCGACCGTCCCGGGCTCGCCTGCCTGTGGGACGGCGCGGGCGGTCAGCTCGCGGTCGGGGACCTGGGGCCGTGGTCGGAGGTCTGCGCGGGCACCCCGCCGCACACCCGGATCGTGGTGGTCGGCGTCGCGGACTCCGTCGATGCCGACGCCGTCGGTCCTGACGCGGCGGGCCTGCTCGACGAGCGGCACCGGCTGCGCGAGGCGTTCCACGCGGCGCTGTGCACGCCCGAGGAGGCCGCCGCCGGCGTCGAGTGGCTGTGGCACGAGGACCACCTGGCACCCTGGCTGGGCGCCCGCACCGTCTAGCGGGTCAGCGGGGGCAGAGGTAGCTCGCCACGAGCGGGTGGGCGCCGTCCGGCCCGGTCCAGCCCGCCGGCCCCTCGGCCACGCGCGCCCACCCCAGGCGCTCGTACAGGCGGACGGCCGGTCCGCCGTCGTCCACGACGTCGAGCACGAGCCGGCGTCCGCGCCGGACGGGCGAGTCCTCGATGCGCTCGAACAGCGCCGTGGCGATCCGCGCGCCGCGCGCCTTGGGCGTGACGAACAGGCGGCTCACGCCGGCGAGCCCGGCCACGGACACCCGGGCGGCTGCGGCCAGCTCGTCGACGTGCTCCACGCCGTCCGCGGCGACCAGCATCACGTGTCCGACGACGACGCCGTCGGACAGTGCGACCCACGCCCCGATCGTGCCCGCGGGAGTGAGCCAGGCGATCGGGTCGTCGGGCCAGACCATCGGGTAGCGGTCGGCCTCGTGCACCTGGCGCAGCGCGGCAGCGACCCGGTCGAGGTGAGCCGTGTGGCGCTGGGCGATCACGAGGTCGGGCACGGGCTCAAGGTATCCGACGACGGCGCTGATCGGTGCCCGGGCGCGATCTTTCCTGGCGCTGCGACAGCAGCCGGGCGTGACGGCGTGCGCCCCGGCCTCAGCGGAACAGCCCTCGCTCGACGGCCAGCCGGATCGCCGTCCGGTAGCCGTCCGGCAGGTTCAGGGCGCCGGCCTCGTCAGGCGTGACGAGGGTGAGCTCCTTGTGCTCGTGGCTGTAGACGGGTGCGGCGTCGCCGTCGTAGGTCGCGAGGTAGGTCAGCACGAACACGTGACGGTGCGGGAAGACGCGGTACACCCAGCTGTGCACGGGGTCGCCGACGGCGGCGTCCCAGGCGAGCTCCTCCCGGATCTCGCGGGCGAGGGAGGGGGCCGGGGCCTCGCCGAGGTCGAGCTTGCCGCCGGGCAGCTCCCACTCGTCGCGCTCGTTGCGCAGCAGGGGCAGCCGGCCACGCCAGGCGAGGACCGCCTTCACCGAGACCGGGAGCTGGTACTCGAAGTAGCCGGGATTGCGTTCGACCAGGTAGGGCTCCTCCGGGGAGCGGGTGTTCAGCATGGGAACTTTCTACTGCACGGCGGACTCGGAAGACTTGAGCTGGACAATTGTTCAGATCAATATCTGGACAATTGTTCAGGTCGCGACAAGGCCCTTTCCCGGGAATCCGGGAAAGGGCCTCGCCGTGCATCTCAGCTGGTTTTCATGGTGCCGATGTCGGCGTCACGTCCGTCAGAGGGGGAGGGGGACGGGCAGTCCCCCGCCGAGCGCGCCCAGCAGGTTGCTGAGCAGGCCGCTGACCGCGTTCAGCAGGGAGCTCAGGAGGCCGTCGACCGGAAGGTCGGGGACGGGCACCGGGAGCTCGGGGATCGGCAGGTCGTCGACCGGCAGGTCGGGCACGGGGAGGTCGTCGACCGGGAGGTCGGGGACGGGTGCGTCGATCGGCAGGCTGGGGACCGGCGCGTCGATCGGCAGGTCGGGGACGGGCGCGTCGATCGGGAGGTCTGGGACGGGCGCGTCGATCGGCAGGTCAGGCACCGGGGCGTCGATCGGGAGATCGGGCACGGGGGCGTCGATCGGCAGGTCCGGGACCGGTGCGTCGACCGGGAGGTCAGGGACGGGCGCGTCAACGGGGAGGTCCGTGACGGGAGCGTCAACCGGGACGTCCGGCACGGGGGCGTCGACCGGGACGTCCGGCGCCGGTGCGTCCACGGGTACGTCGGGCACCGGGGCGCCGACCGGCACGTCGGGCACCGGGGCGTCCACGGGGGCGTCCGGGACCGGCGCGTCGACCGGCACGTCCGGCGCGGGAGCGTCCACCGCGGCGTCCGGCGCCGGGGCGTCGACCGCTGCGTCGGTGGCTGGGGCATCGACGGGAGCGTCGGCTGCTGGGGCGTCGGCCGGGTCGGCCGCGCCGATCAGGTGCGCCGCGGGCAGGGCCCCTGGCATCACCATCGCGCTCGCACCTGTTGCCGCCGTGCAGACCAGGCCGGCCGAGATGGCCAGGACTGTTCCCGCACGACTTATGACACGGAATCCTCGGATCATGGTGTTTCCCCTCGAATCGCTCCGCCGAAACAATGGTGTCCACGCACGCGCAGTTCACCGCGAAGAGCGTCCGGCCGAGATTTCACCCTGTCAATCGGAAAGTGATCCGCGACACGCCGATTGAAACGAGACATTCCAGGACCGAACCATCCGGCAGGCCGCCATTAATAGCCGTAACTCCGACATCACAGCCGTGATATCCGGCGGTTGCCTGGATGCCGGCTGACTGGTTCCGGGTAGTGGCAAATGCCTTGGTCCGGCGCCGAGCGGATCCAGGTCGAGCGGATCGGGACCAGGCGGTAAAGGCCTCGATCCGAGGCTGCCGGCCGTGTCAGGATCCGGCCCATGACGACCGTGACCCTGTGGCGGCCGACCGGGCCCCAGGAGCTGGCCCTGGTCGAGGAGTCGGGCTGGCGCGCCTGGCCGCCGCGGCTTCCTGACCAGCCGATCTTCTACCCGGTGCTGAACGAGGACTACGCCACGCGCATCGCGCGCGACTGGAACGTCAAGGCCAGCGGCGCGGGCTACGTGACGCGCTTCGACGTCGACGCGGAGTTCCTGGGGCGCTACGAGGTGCAGCAGGTCGGCGGGCGCACGATCCTCGAGTACTGGATCCCCGCCGAGGACCTGGACGAGCTGAACGCGCACATCGTGGGCCGGATCGAGGTCGTGGCCGAGTTCCGCGCCAAGGGCCCGGAACGAAAAGACTCGGAACGAGAGGAATCGCCGTGCTGACCGAGACCGAGCAGCGACTCGTCGACGCCGCCCTGGCGGTGGTCGCCCGCCTCCCGGAGGACGGCTCCTACCTGAACACCGTGGCATCGGCGGTGATGGACGTCCACGGGGAGATCCACACCGGCGTCAACGTCGGTCACTTCACGGGCGGGCCGTGCGCCGAGCTCGTGGCGCTCGGCACGGCTGCCGCCGGCAGGGCCGGGCCGATCGCGCTGATCGTCGCGGTCGGCGACGAGGGCCGCGGCGTCATCGGTCCGTGCGGGCGCTGCCGTCAGGTGCTGCTCGACCAGCAGCCGGACTGCCACGTGATCGTGTCCGACGGCGACGAGCCGTTCTCGGTCCCCGCTCGCGACCTGCTCCCGCACTCGTACCAGCACCCCGACGCCGACCCGCCGCGCCTGCTGTGGTTCAGCCCGCAGCACTGGACGAGCGTGGTCGACGGCGGCAAGACCGCGACCACCCGGTTCAACGACCCCGCCGCACCGGGGCCGACGACGCTGCTGTTCGAGTTCGAGGACCGGTTCGAGTCGCTGCCCGGGGTGGTCGACTCGGTCGAGCGGGTCCGGTTCGCCGGCGTCACGGACGCCCAGGCGGCGCTGGAGGGCTGCACGGCCGACGAGCTGCGCACGGCGCTCCGCACGCACTACTACCCCGGCGTCACGGACGACGACATGGTCGACTTCGTGCGCTTCCGGGCCGTTGGACCGCAGGCCTAGGCCCGATGACTCTGGCCTGACGACCTGGACCTGACGGCCTAGGCCTGCGGGCGGAGCGTCGCGAAGCTGCGTTCCAGCAGCTCGCTCGCGGTGGTGCTGTCCTCGGCGTTCGCCCAGACCGTGAGGGCGACGTCGAAGCACGCGAGGGCCGACTGGACGATGATCTCGGCACGGAACGCGGTGTCGTCGTCGGGCAGGCGGGTGGCGACGAGCGGCGTGAGCATGCGCGCCCACAGGAGGTGCTTCTCCAGGCTGCGGGCCCGGAGCGAGGCGGCGCTGACGAGGACGCGCATGGCGCGCTTGCCGCGCTCGTCGTCCCCGCCCCGGTGCGGTGCCTGGGTGACCAGTGTGTCGAAGGCGATGCGCAGCGAGTCCCAGACGGGCTCGTCCTGGGGGCGGCCGGCCAGGACGTCGCGCACGAACTCGCCGCCGCGCGCCGGGTCGCCGATGACGACGTCCTCCTTGGCGGGGAAGTAGCGGTGGAAGGTGCGGGCGGACATGCCGGCCTCGGCGGCGATCTGCTCGACCGTCACCTGCTCGAAGCCGCGCTCGGCGAACAGCTCGAGCGCGATCTCGGTGATGCGCGCGCGCACGGCGTCGCGGCTGATCTCGCGCAGGGTCTGGCCGCTGCTCGGTCCGCTGCTCGTCGTGCTCGACATGCCCTCAGGGTAGCGCCGATGCCACTTGTGTCAGGCTCTGACAGAAGCGGCGTATGCTGACATGCGGGATCGGGCGGGAGTCTCGGGCCCGATCCTCGACCAAAGGCCTCGACCAAGGAGTGGGAACCATGGAGCAACGCACGCTGGGCAAGCAGGGCCTGACCGTCTCCGCGCTGGGCTACGGCGCGATGGGGACGGCGATGGCCTACGGGCCGACCGACGACACCGAGTCGATCGCGGCGATCCGCCGCGCTCACGACTTGGGCGTGACCTTCTTCGACACCGCGGAGCTGTACGGCTGGGGCGTGGGGGAGAGGCTGCTGGGCCATGCGCTCGCGCCGATCCGGGACGAGGTGGTGATCGCGACCAAGTTCGGGTTCACGTCGACCTACGGCTCCGACTCGCGCCCCGAGCACATCCGCGAGGTGGTCGACAACAGCCTGAAGAACCTCGACATCGACACGATCGACGTGCTCTACCAGCACGTTCCCGACCCGAACGTCCCCATCGAGGACGTCGTCGGCGTGATGAAGGAGTACGTGGACGCCGGCAAGGTCAAGTACCTCGGGCTCTCGAACGCCGACGAGGACACGATCCGCCGGGCGCACGCCGTGCACCCGATCTCGGTGCTGCAGAACGAGTACTCGATCTTCGCCCGGGACTCCGAGCCGCTGCTGCCCGTCCTGGAGGAGCTCGGCATCGGGCTGGTCGCGTACTCGCCGCTGGCCCGCGGGTTCCTGAGCGGCGCGGTCCAGTCCCGCGCCGGTTACACCGCCGACGACGCGCGCCAGATCATCGGCTGGTGGGCACCGGAGAACTTCGACGCCAACGTCGAGATCGCGCGCCGGCTGACGGAGCTCGCGGCGGCCAAGGGGGTCACGCTCTCGCAGCTCGCGCTCGCGTGGCTGCTGGCGCAGAAGGACTACGTGGTGCCGATCCCGGGCTCCCGCAACGCCGAGCGCGTCGCCCAGAACGTGGCCTCGGCCGGCGTCACACTCACCACGGACGACCTCGCGCGCATCGCGGAGATCGCGCCCGGCGGCGGGGTGGGCAGCCGGGGGCACTGACCCCGCGGCCAGGGGTGCACGTGCCGGGCGACAAGGCCCGCGGGCTGGTCCACGCCCCAGGACTCATCGGTCTCACATGCGGTCGGGCGCCACGATGCCCAGCAGGTCAAGCCCGGTCGCCAGCGTGCGGCCCGTGAGCTCGCACAGCGCCAGGCGGTTGGCGCGCACGCCGTCGTCGTCGGCCCGCAGGACCGGGCACTGGTCGTAGAACTCGGTGTAAGCGCGGGCCAGGCCGAACAGGTAGCCGCACAGGCGGTGCGGTTCGAGCGTGCCGGCGACGTCGTCGAGCGTCGCCGCGAGCTCGTCCAGGGTCAGGGCCAGCGCGCGCTCCGCGGGATGTAGCGGCAGGGCCGGGTCGACCGGGCGGTCCGTCGGGATTCCGGCGTCCGCGGCCTTGCGCAGGATCGAGCGCACGCGGGCGTGCGCGTACTGCAGGTAGACGCCGGTGTTGCCGTTCAGCGCCACCATGCGGTCGACGTCGAAGACGTAGTCCTTGGTGCGGGTGTTCGACAGGTCGGCGTACTTGACCGCCCCGATGCCCGCGGCCTGCGCGATGTGCTCGAACTCCTCGGGCGACAGGTCGTGGTCCTTCTGCGCCAGCTCCGCCCGGGCGCGGGCCACGGCCTGGTCCAGGAGGTCGGTCAGGCGCACCGTGCCGCCGTCGCGCGTCTTGAACGGCTTGCCGTCCGCGCCCAGCACGGTGCCGAACGGCACGTGGGTCGCGGCGACGTCGTCGGGCAGCCAGCCGGCGCGGCGGGCGACGTCGAAGACCATCCGGAAGTGCAGTGCCTGGCGGGCGTCGACGACGTAGAGGATGCGCGTGGCGCGGTACTCGTCGACGCGCAGGCGCAGCGTCGCGAGGTCGGTGGCGGCGTAGCCGAAACCGCCGTCCTTCTTGCGGACGATGAGCGGCACCGGATCGTCGTCGGGCCCGACGACGCCGTCGGTGAAGGCACACAGTGCCCCGTCGGAGTCGACGGCGATGCCCTGCGCGACCAGCTCGTCGACGACGCCGGGCAGGTCCGCGTTGTACCGGGACTCGCCGTCGGCGTCGTCGAGGGTGAGCAGGATGCCGAGGCGGTCGTAGACGGCCTGGAATGCAGCCTCGGACTCGGCGACGAGCTCGCGCCAGGTGGCCAGGGTCGGGGCGTCGCCCGACTGGAGCGCGACCACGCGGGCGCGGGAGCGGTCGGCGAAGTCCGGGTCCTGGTTGAACTCGGCCCGGGCCGCGCGGTACAACGCGTCCAGGGCGGACATGGAGGCCTCGCCCTGCCAGGTCTGCTCGGGGTGCTCGTCGATGAACTGGATGAGCATGCCGAACTGGGTGCCCCAGTCGCCGACGTGGTTCTGCCGCACGACGGTCGCGCCGAGGTGGGCCAGGACGCGGGCGAGCGTGTCGCCGATGATAGTCGAGCGCAGGTGGCCGACGTGCATCTCCTTGGCCACGTTCGGTGCGGAGTAGTCGATGACGGTGCGTTCGCCGTGGCGCGTCGGGGTGATACCGAGGTGCTCGGCGGCGAGGCGGGCGCCGACCTGCCGCCAGACCGTGGGGGCCGGGACGGTCAGGTTGAGGAAGCCCGGGCCGGAGACCTCGGGGTCCACGTCGCTCGCGGCGAGGCGTTCGGCGGTGGCCGTGGCGAGGTCGCGCGGGGCGCGGCCGGCCCGCTTGGCGACGGAGAGCGGTCCGTTCGACTGGAAGTCGGCGCGGTCGGATCGTCGGACCACCGGGTCGGTGCCGGCCAGCTCGGCCGGGAGCACCTGGGACAGGGCGGCCTGGACGGCCGCCTCCACCTGGTCCTTGATCGCGACTACGTGGGACATGCGGGGCCTTTCGGGTCGTGGCGCCGGTGAGGGCGCGGGATCGGGTCAGTCTAGGGAGCGGGTGGTGGGAAGGCGGGGTCTTTTGTCGCGGCGGCGGTCACGGCGGAGCATCCCGGAGCGGCCCTGCTGCAGGGGGTCGGGACCGTGGTCCGTGAGAAGGGATAGATCGGGTAAATTCGGACAGGTGGTCGTGCTCTCACGAGAGAACCCCTTCGCGATTCCTGCGCGCCTTGCGCGCTGGGTGAAGGGGCTCCCAAAGCCCATGTTGGGAATCTCCATAGCGCCTTTCGCTGTGAAAACAAGATCACAGGACCGGTTGCGAGCGCGAAGATCGAGCGCGAGATTGGCCCCCGTGAAAGACCACGCTTGCGATGAATACATCAAGACATTGCCGCGCAAGCGAGTGGCGGCAGGTGTCCTCCTGCGCGACGGAGACGACCGGGTCGTTCTCGTCGAGCCGACCTACAAGGACAACTGGGAGATCCCGGGTGGGGTTGTCGAGGCGGACGAGTCCCCGTGGTCCGCTGCCGAGCGCGAGCTCAAGGAGGAGCTCGGGATCGTCCGGCGAAACATGCCCGTCCTCGTCGTCGACTATGTCACCGGGGCACCGGACGGAATGCCGGAAGGGCTGCTCTGGATCTTCGACGGCGGGATGCTCAGCGCGGAGGAGCGCCGCACGCTGCGGGTGTTCGACGACGAGGTCAGGTCCGTGGAGCTCCTGTCGATCGAAGAAGCGGTGAAGAAGACCAAGCCGTCGCTGGCGCGCAGGCTGCGGGTCGCGCTCACCTCGGTGCTCGACGACAAGAGAACCACCGTCTGCTGCGACCAGGGCGAACCGAGGAAGGTGCTGGAGCGGCTGTCAGCGTGAGCGCCGGTCAAGGTCCGGGATGTCGGGGTCGTGCCCTAGGGTCGGCTGGTGACCTCGCTTGCAGCAACCCTTGCCGGTGACCACAACAACCAGGACCGCTACGTGGTGGGTGACGGATTCACGGCCGTCCTCGACGGCGCGACGTCGGTGGCGGGGGACCGTTCGCACGATCCGGGCTGGTTCGCCGGGCGCCTCGGCGAGGTCCTGGCCCGACTGCTCCCTGGCGGGGCGCCCATCCCCGACGTCGTGGCGGCCGCCATCGAAGAGGTGCGGGACACCGATCGCCTGGTGCCCGAGTCGAGCCCCACGTGCACGGTGGCGGTGGCGCGCTGGACCACGAAGACGGTCGAGACCTACGTCCTGTGCGACAGCGTCGTGGTGCTGCTGCACGGTGACGGTTCGGAGACCGTCCACTCCGACGACGAGCTCGGCGCCGCGCTCACCGAGAAGCGGCAGGAGTACCGCGCCCGGCTCGCCGCAGGTCACGGGTACGACGCGGGCCACCGGGAGCTGCTCATCGAGCTCCAGCGGGAGCAGGCGCGGTGGCGCAACCGCCCCGGTGGCTACTACGTGGCCGGTACGGATCCGGTCGCCGCGTACCACGGTGTCGTGAGCACCACGGACCGGGCGCAGGTGTCCGGGCTGGTGCTGGCCACGGACGGCGTCGACCCTGACCGCCACCCTCGCGCCGACACGTGGCGAGGCGTCTACACCGAGGCGCTCGAGCTCGGGCCCGACCGGGTGCTGCACGACCTCCACGTGGCCGAGGACTCCGACCCGGACGGGCGCCGCTGGGTCCGTTCGAAGCGGCACGACGACAAGACGCTGGTCGTCGTGCCGCTCGGCTGACCCTCGGTCAGAGGTCCTCGAGGAACTGGTCCAGGGGCGTCATCTCGTTCCGGAGCCGTTGTGCGGCGTCGTGCCTGCCGGACCGGGCCAGGACGGCGGCGTACCCATCGAGCGCCGACCGGTAGGTGGTCACGAACTGGACCGAGTGCGTCCCGGCCAGGTGCCGGCGGCGGTAGAGCCGCAGCGCCTCCGCGAATCGCTCCCGCGCCGGCCCGTCCAGCCCGGTCCGGGCGAGGGACGCCGCGGAGCTGCCCAGGCTCCAGGCGAGGTTCTGCTCGCGCCGGTTCGGGTACTTGTGCGCCAGGTCCCGGTAGATGGCGATGGCCTCGTCGTGGGCCGTGGCCGAGCTCTCCGCGCTGCCCAGGTCCCCGTACGTGCTGCCGAGATCGGTCAGCGACCGGGCCCGCCCCGGCTCGAAGCGGACCGGGTTGCGGGCTGTCAGCCGGACCCAGATCCGATGTGCCTCCTGATGCAGGGCCAGGCTCGCCTCCGCGCCGTCGAGCAGGGTGTAGGTGTTGCCGAGGTCGCCCAGCGCCAGAGCCAGGTCCGGTTCGTATCGCGTCGGGGTCTCGGTGTCCAGCCGGCGCCAGTGCTCCAGCGCCTCGAGAAAGTCGGAGTGCGCCTGCTCGGTGTCGCCGAGGTCGCTGTGGCAGCGTCCGATCGAGCTGAGCGAGCGGGCGAGCGACGCGCGATGACGGTCGTGCTGGGCGGCGAGCTGTCGGCGCGCGGCCAGCGCGTTCCGGTGCGTCGCCAGGGACTCGTGGGGAAGGCCGAGATCGCGGTAGGAGACGCCGAGGTTGTGCAGCGACTTCGTCAGGTCCGGGAGAAACCGCTCGGCGTCGACGTGCGCGTGCTGCTGCCAGGTTCCCGCTGCTTCGCGACGCACCTCCAGCGCCTCGGTGTACCGGCCGAGAACGGCGAACGAGTCACCGAGGTTGTCGAGCGACTGGGCGAGGTTGGGCCAGTAGCGGGCCGCGCGCCACCTGCCGAGCCTGCGGTACAGGCGCGACGCCTCCTCCCGGGCCCGCAACGAGTCCTCGTAGCTGCCGAGCGTGTACGTCCAGTTGCCGAGCACGTGCTGCGCGTGCGCGGTCCGATAGGTGTGCGCGGACGGCCGGTCGTTGTTGATGGCCAGCACCAGCAGCTCCGCGACCTGGTGCCCGACGTCGTGGAGGGCGCTCGGCGGGTCCGGCCAGGGCAGCTGCTCGTGCACCGCGCTCACGGTGCGCCACCGCGCGTCGATGCCGTGCACGAGGTCCAGGGCGAGCTGTGCGACGTCGTAGCCGCTGCGCGGATCGAGGCGATTCGTATCAGAGCCGGTGGTGGAACCCCGTCCGTCCTGGTGCGCGCTCGACGACGTCCTGGGCGCGCGGTCCTGCCGCCGCGAAGGGTCGGAGGCGGCCCGCGTGAGGACGATCATCGCCCGTACGGCCTGGTTCTCGCTCAGGCCGTGCAGCAGGACCGCGCGGCGCTCGGCGCTGACCATGGCGCGGCTCGCGTCGGTGGCGTCCGCGGCCGTGAGCACGGAGACGACGAGGTGCTCGGCCAGCCGGTCCGGGTGCAGGCTCCCGATCCACCCCGGATCGCCGACGAGCGCCGGGTCGACCGTGGCCCCCGGCAGGCCGTCGCCCGGCGGATACTGCTCGCGCAGCCAGCGCGCCGCCGCCCGCGGATCGAGGCGCGTGCCCGGCGGACACAGCGCCGCGGCACGGCGGACCAACGACTCGGCCTCGGCCTGGCTGTCGGCGCCGAGCAGGCAAGCGGCCGCGACGAGGATCTGGAGCGCCTGGCCGTCCGTGGGTATGCCCGCCTCCTGGGCCGACCGCTTCCAGCTGCGCGCCTCGTGCCGGAGCAGCTCGTCGAACACGGCGTGCATCGACACTCCCGCATGGGTGCGCCGAGGGGCGCTCGCGGTGTCGGACGCGTTCTCCTCCGTCCGCAGCACCTGGATGAGGCCGATCGACAGCAGGTCGAGCATCCGTGCGCCCGGGACGACGTCGGGCAGGGTCACCTGGACCGGGCGCCGGTCCAGAAACGCGGCGAAGTCCTGGACCGCGACGTCGACGATCCGCTGCTGCTCGGCCAGCTGCCCGTCGTCGGCGTCCTCCGGGACGACCCGGTCGGAGAGCTCGATGGGGTCGTACCTGCCGACCACGGCGCCGACGTCCGACTGCTGGCACAGGTCCGACCACCACCCGCCGCCCCGGCGCGCGAGCAGGAGGACCCGGACGGCTCCGGGGTCGCTGTTGGCCTGGCGCAGGAGCTCGGCCACGGCGTCGCTCCTGTTCTCCGCGTAGTCGACCACGAACAGGACGGGTGCCTCCAGGTGGCCACGCCGCAGCACCTGCATGGCCTCCGCCTCGACGCCCGCACGGAGGTTGCGGCACTCCCAGCCGTACCTCGTGCGCATCGCCGTCTGCAGCTCGTGCGCCAGGCGGGTCTTGCCCACGCCGCCGGACCCGGTCACGAGCTGGACCCGCAGGGAGCGCCGACCGGTGTCGTGGCCGTCGACGCACCAGTCGGTCAGCTGCTGGAGCACGTCCTCGCGGCCGACGAACCGGACGATCTGGTCGTCGCCCTCCCGGACGGGCGAGAGCAGGCGGCCGGGCGCATCGTCGTCCCCGGGTGGGCGGACGCCGAGCTGCTGCGAGGCGAGGAGGTCGCGGGCCTCACGGTCGGCGGCCTCCTGGTGGCGGTCGTGCAGCGTGAACCAGCGTTCGAGGAGGGTCGCACCCACGACACCGCCGACGACGGCGCCCGCGACCATGATCTGCCGTACCCAGGTGGGCACCGAGTCGGGGAGGACCGCGGCCGCGATCCCGACGAGGACCGCGACGGTCGATGCGAAGCCATATACCCAGAGCCGGCGGCCGCTCCCACTCCTGACGCCCCCGGACCCCGCCTCCGCCACGAGGACGAGAGTACGAGCAAGCGGACAAATCGGGAAGGAATATCCGTGGAATGCCGATCGGCGGAATTTCTGCCCGGCGGAATGATCAGGTCCGCGCGCTCGGGCGAGCGCGCGGACCCCGTGACCTCGTGGCCGGCGGCGACGATGGTCGAGGTGCAAAGGCCCTTATGCTCCTCACGACTCCAGCCACCGCAGGATCGCCAGCACCCGCCGGCTGTACCCGCTCTCGGCGGCCAGGCCCAGCTTGTCGAAGATGGCGTTGGAGTGCTTCTCCACCGCCGACGTCGAGATGAACAGCGCCTGCGCGATGCCCGCGTTCGTGCGTCCCTCGGCCATGAGCCGGAGCACCTCGCGCTCGCGTTCGCTCAGCATCCCGAGCGGGTGGGACGTGTCCCGGAAGAGCTGTCCGACCACGTCCGTGTCCAGTACGAGGCCGCCGGCCCGCACACGGTCCAGAGCGTCGAGGAACTCGTCCACGCCCATCACGCGGTCCTTGAGCAGGTAGCCGACGGCGCGCGCCTCGTCGCCCAGCAGCACCTGGGTGAACTGCCGCTCGACGTACTGCGAGAGCACGAGGATGCCCACCTCCGGCCAGCGCTCGCGGATCTGCACCGCGGCCCGCACGCCCTCGTCGGTGTGGGTCGGCGGCATGCGCACGTCGAGCACCACGACGTCCGGCCGCTCGGCCTCCAGTCGCTTCAGCAGTCCCTCCGCGGTGCCGTAGGCCGCGACGACGTCGTGGCCCTCGTCCGCCAGGAGGCTGCGGATGCCCTCGCGCAGCAGGGCGGAGTCCTCCGCGAGCATCACGCGCACGGCAGCGCCACCTCGATCCGCGTCGGCCCGCCCGCCGGGCTGTCGACCGTCAGCGTGCCGCCGGCCGCTGCGACCCGGCCGGCCAGGCCCGCGAGCCCGTGGCCGGGACGGACCTCCGCGCTGCCGATGCCGTCGTCGGCGATCACGACGCGTATCTCCCTGCCCGGACCGGTCTTGTCGGGACCGCCGTCACCGCCTGCTCCGTGGGACACGGTGACCCGCGCCTTGGCCGCTCCCGAATGCTTCGCCACGTTCGTCAGCGCCTCCGCCACCACGTAGTACACCGTCGTCTCCACCCCACCCGGCAGCCGAGCGGGGACGTCCCAGTCCAGCACAGCCGGGACTGCCGCGTGCGACACCAGCTGCCGCAGCACCGGCTCCAGCCCGTGCGTGTCCAGCGTGGTGGGCCGCACCCGCCACGCGACGTCGCGCAGGTCCGCCACGAGCTGTTCGGCCTCACGCCCCGCCTGCTCCAGCAGCAGGGTCCCCGGCGCCCCGGGCCCGGCGAGCCGCCGCGCCCGGTTGACCAGCAGGCCCAGGGCCACCGCGCGCTGCTGCACGCCGTCGTGCAGGTCCCGCTCGATCCGCCCGCGCTCCGCGTCCAGGGCCGCGAGCAGGTCCACGCGACTCACCGTCAGCTCCTCGACCTGGGCCGCCAGGCGCTCGCTCCGGCTCGGGGAGAGCCATCGGGCGGCCGTCCACCGGTCGAGCAGGCCCACGCCGAACAGCCCCATCAGGTCCAGGTAGAGCAGGATCGCGCCGATGGGCACCAGCATGAGCACGTCCGACGTCGACAGCCCGCCGCCCTGGAACGCCGCGTCCACCGTGAGCCGCACGTCGAACAGCCAGGACGCCAGACTCACGAACACCCCGAACAGCCCGTACACCAGCAGCCCCAGCACGAGCATGCTGAGCGAGCTCATGCCGACGCGCAGCGCGAGATATCCCGCCGCGCGCCGGCTCGTCAGCGGGGCGCCGTCGTCCACCCAGCCGAGATGACGCGCGGTGCGACCGCGATGCCAGGAGATCAGTGCGCGAACCGGCGGGAGCGGAGTGGGACGACCTGCCGTCACGACGGCCAGCACGGCGCAGACCAGATCCAGCGGCCACGTGACCGCGCCGAGGGCGGCACCCCAGAGCAGGCGCACGGGAGCGCCGTTCGCGGCGGCTTCGGCTGAGTTCACGTGGTCAGGATATGGAGGAGCGTGGCCGGGCGGACTGCGGAAAACCACACCCTTTGCTGTGGCTTACCTGCGCGACCTGCTGGAGTACCGCAGTCCGAGGACCCCGCGCGGCCCAATAGCGTAGGGGCATGACGACACAAAGCTTCGCCACGACCGTCGCCGACTGGGCCGTCGGGCTCATGGAGACCCTCGGCGCACCGGGCGCAGGCGTAGCGATCGCCCTCGAGAACCTGTTCCCGCCCCTTCCGAGCGAGGTGATCCTGCCGCTGGCAGGCTTTACAGCGGCGCAGGGCACCCTCGTGCTCTGGCACGTGCTGGTCTGGACGACCGCCGGCTCCGTGGTCGGCGCCGTCCTCCTGTACGGGCTCGGGGCCTGGCTCGGCCGTGAGCGACTGCGCAACATCGTGGACCGCATGCCGCTGGTCAAGCTGGAGGACGTCGACAAGGCCGAGGACTGGTTCAACCGGCACGGCGACTGGGCCGTGCTCATCGGCCGCGTCATCCCGATCGTGCGCAGCCTCATCTCCATCCCGGCCGGGGTGGAGCGCATGCCCCTGACGCGCTTCCTGCTGTTCACCACGCTGGGATCCGGTGTCTGGAACACCCTGCTCGTCGGCGCCGGCTACCTGCTGGGCGACCAGTGGCACATCGTCGAGGAGAGCGTCGGCGTGTTCCAGAAGGTCGTCATCGTCGTGGTCGTCCTGCTGATCGTGTGGTGGCTGGTCAAGACGCTGCGCAACCCCGACCGGCCCCGCCACGCCCGCCAGCGGTGACCCTGCCGAAAATGCCGGTCTGCCCGAAACGCGGATCAGGCATGATGCACCCGACACGACCACGCCGAGAGGACCCCTGTTGACCGAGGACCGCACCGCCCAGACCCTCCGCTCGATCGCCCCCTACCTCGCCGACTGGGCCTCGTTCCAGGCCGCGTACCACGGCGTCCCCGGCCTGCAGCTCGCCGTCGGCCGCCGCGGCGAGATGTTCGTCGACCTGGCCTGGGGCAAGGCCGACGTCGAGACGGGGGAGGACCTCACCAGCGACCACCTGTTCCGCGTCGCGTCCCACTCCAAGACGTTCACCGGAGTGATGGTGATGCAGCTCGTCGAGCGCGGCGAGCTGCGGCTGGACGACCGCGCGGGCGACCTCGTGCCGGAGCTCGACGGCTCGCGCGCCGCCGGCGTCACCGTCCGGGAGCTCCTGGGCCACCAGGCCGGGATCATCCGCGACTCCTCCGACGGCGACTTCTGGCAGCACCACCGGCCCTTCCTCGACCGTGCCGAGGTGCTGGAGTGCGTGCGCGCCGAGGGTGTGGTGTTCGAGCCGAACGAGCACTTCAAGTACACCAACATCGGCTACAGCCTGCTCGGGATCATCATCGAGCAGGTCACCGGCAAGACGTACGACGAGGTGGCTCGCGTCGCCGTCGTCGAGCCCCTCGGGCTGACCCGCACCGGGACCGAGCTGGACCCCGCCCGCGCCGCCGAGTACGCGGCCGGCCACACCGGCCGGATCGCCCACGGCGACGCACGCCAGGTCATCCCGCACGTCGACACCCGTGCCATGGCGGCCGCCACCGGCTGGTACTCGACCGCCCTGGAGATGGTCCGCTACGGCGCCGCCCACACGTTCGGCGACACCACCCTGATCAGCGACGCCAGCAAGCGCCTCATGCAGCGCGACGAGTCGCGCGTGGCGGTGCGCGGCAAGGAGCTCGGCCGGTACGGCGTCGGCATCGAGGTCGGCAAGGTCGGGGACCGTGAGGTCGTCGGGCACTCCGGCGGCTACCCCGGCCACATCACCCGCACCTGGATCGACCCCGTGGACGGGATCGTGGTCTCCGCCCTGACCAACGCCGTCGACGGCGCCGCCGGGCAGATCGCCAACGGCGTCATCCAGCTGATCAACCTGGCGCTCGCGGCGGCCGACGAGGTCGCCGCGTCCGCCGTCACCGGCAAGGGCGGCGACGGCAAGGGCGGCGAGCCGGTTCCGGGCGTCCCGGCGGACGCGCCCGTCGGGCGCTTCGCCAACCTGTGGGGCGTGGCCGACGTCGTGGACCTCGGCGGGATCCTGCACACGATCAACGTGCGTGCCGCCGAGCCCGCCGAGGTCGCGCAGCGGCTGGTCGTCTCCGACGGGCGGCTCGTGCAGGAGCCCGTGGCCGGTTTCGGCACCGTGGGGGAGCCGGTCCAGGCGGAGCGGGACGCCGACGGCGCGATCGTCTCGGTCCGGATCGGTGCGATGACGTCGTGGCCGGTGGAGGAGTACCGCACGCGCACGGGGCGGTAGAGCACAGCGCCGGCGGCTTACGGCCGTCGCAGCCCGGCCTAACCGTCGAGCTTGTCCCGTACCAGCAGCTCCAGCACCTGCATGAAGCGCTGCGCGCGGGCCCGCCCAAGAACGAACGGGTTCTTGTCACCGGCGGTCCCGTCGCGCAGCGCCCGCATGCGGTCGAGGCCGCCGTCGGTCTGGCCATGGTTGTTCAGCTCGACGTCCACGCCCGATCGGCGCATCAGCGCCGCGTAGTCGATCACCGACCGCAGGTAGTCGCGCTTGCCCGACATCGGCTCCGGGAGCCCGGTGCCGCCCCAGAGCATCGCGGTGTGCCGCCGGCCCTTCCACCACACGGGGAAGACCGGCGACACCGTGCCCGGGGTGTGGCCCGGCGTGTACGGCAGCCGCATGGTCGTGCCGCCCAGGGTGAGGCGCTGCCCGTCGGCGATCTCCAGGTCACGCTCGGGGACGTCGGGCGAGGAGTCCTTGGCCGCGACGTCCCAGTCGGTGGGGCTCATCAGCACGCGGGCGCCGTACCGGTCGGCCAGGTACTGGGCACCGCCGAAGTGGTCGGCGTGCCCGTGCGCTACCACCACGTACTTGATCCGCGCGGGGTCCACGCCGAGGGATCGCAGCTCGGGGACCAGGATGTCGGCGGCCTGCTCCCGGGACTCCAGCGCGTCGACCAGGATCACGCCGTCCGAGGTCTCGACCGCCGTCGCCGACACGAAGTCGGTGCCGACCACCGTGACGTTGTCGAAGATCCGGGTCGGCTCCGGGTCGGGAGCCTCCGGCGGCAGCCAGCCCGGCGTGAAGGCCGCGACCAGCGCGAGCAGCACCGGGTCGTCGCCCGCGAGCTCGACGGCCCGCTCGCCGTAGTCCGTCGGCCCCGTCCTGCTCTCGCCCGTCGCAGCGGCCGACGACGCAGTGCCGGACGCCGGAGCGCTCGACCCCGCGTCGTTGCCCGCCCGCGCCGCCGGTTCCCGCGCGCACCCCACGAGCGGGACGAACGCCGCGGCGAGCACGGCACGTCGGGACAGCTCGGCATGTCGCAGCAGGTCCATGCGCCGATCGTACGGACGGCCCTGCCGCCTCGCCGGGTCTCCGGACCCGCTACCCCTCCGGACCCGGCACCGCTCGAGTACCGATCCCCGGCTCGCGGTAGCGTTGTCAGGTGACTTTCAGCGAGGGCGGGCAGTTCGAGGGCGGTCGGGTCCGCAAGGGCGGCGGACGGCGGGGCGCCGTCGGCGCGGGAGTCGGCGGCGGCGCGGCGCTCGTCATCGCGCTGCTGTACATGGTGCTGACCGGCAACAGCCCGGCCGACATCCTCGGGACCACCACCGACTCCGGGGGTGGCGGCGAGCAGGGCTACATCGGCGCGTGCACCGCCGAGCAGGCGAACGTCGACCCCGAGTGCCGGCTCAACGCCGCCGTCGACTCGCTGGACGTCTACTGGGCCGAGACCCTCCCCAAGCAGGGCGGCGTCGAGTACGCGATGCCCGAGGTCGTCAGCTTCACCGACGCGGTCGACACCGGCTGCGGCTCGGCGACGTCGGCCACCGGACCGTTCTACTGCCCGGCCGACACCACGGTGTACGAGGACCTCTCGTTCTACGACCAGCTCTCCAGCCAGTTCGGCGCCGAGGGCGGCCCGCTGGCGGAGATGTACGTGACGGCGCACGAGTTCGGGCACCACATCGAGAACCAGCTCGGGCTGTTCGAGCGGGCCGACCGCTCGGGCACCGGCCCGGAGTCCGACTCGGTGCGCATCGAGCTCATGGCCGACTGCCTCGCCGGGATGTGGGCCGGCAACGCCGCGACCACCGTCGACCCGGACACCGGCGTGCCGTTCCTCGAACCCATCTCGCAGGCCCAGCTCGAGCAGGCGCTGTCCGCCGCAGCGGCCGTCGGCGACGACAACATCCAGCGTCGCTCCGGCGGCGACGTGAACCCCGAGGCGTTCTCGCACGGCTCCAGCGAGCAGCGCGTGCGGTGGTTCTCGATCGGCTACGAGGGCGGCACCATCCAGGACTGCAACGCCCTGGACGCCCGCACCCTCTGACGTTACGGTTGACGGCATGCACCTCAGCGCACGCACGACGACGCCGGACCCCTCCGGCGCGCGCTGACGCTGCACCCAGCAACCAGGCCCCGGAGCTCGCTCCGGGGCCTTTGTCATGCACGACGGCGGCAACCGGGCGGCTCCTCCACCCAAGGAGTGACCCATGGACGTCCATGCACCGAACCAGCAGGCCCCGGCGGGACAGCCCGCCGTCCTCGACCATCGCGACCTCGGCCGCGACATGCGGATCTTCGACACCAGCCCGCTCGTCGGCCCCGGCCTGCCGCTGTGGCTGCCCGCCGGCGCCGCCGTCCGGTACGAGCTGGAGCAGTACGCGCGTGAGGTCGCGCTGCGCACCGGCTGCGAGCCCGTGTACTCGCCCGTGCTCGGCAAGCGCTCGCTCTTCGAGCGGTCGGGGCACTGGGCCAAGTTCGCCGACGACATGTTCCCGCCGATGTCGCTCGGCGACGGCCCCGACGGCGACGCCGACCCCCTCGTGCTGCGCCCGGCCAACTGCCCGCACCACGCGCAGATCTACGCGTCCGAGCCGCGCTCCTACCGCGACCTGCCCGTGCGCTACTCGGAGCTCGCGCCCATGTTCCGCGCCGAGCGGTCCGGGGTGCTGTCCGGCCTGAGCCGGGTGCGGCAGATCAACCTGGACGACGCGCACGTCTTCTGCCGTCCCGACCAGGTCGGCGCCGAGGTGCGCACCGCCGTCGTCGCCGTGCTGGAGGTGCTCGACACCCTAGGCATCGAGGTGTCCTACCTGCGCCTGTCCGGCCGCGACGGGTCCGACAAGTGGCTCGGCGAGCCCGGGCAGTGGGCCGAGGCCGAGGAGGCGCTGCGCACCGTGCTCGACGACGTGGCGTCGCCCGCCGGGCTGCCCTGGCACGCCGAGGCGGGCGAGGCGGCGTTCTACGGCCCCAAGATCGACGTGCAGGTGCTCGACGCCCGCGGCCACGAGGAGACCCTCGCGACCGTGCAGCTCGACTTCAACCAGCCCGAACGCTTCGACCTGACCTACGTCGCCGCCTCGGGCGAGCGGGAGCGGGTCGTGATGATCCACCGCGGCACCGTCGGGGCCATGGAACGGATGGTCGCGTTCCTCCTGGAGCGGCACGGCGGGCGGCTCCCGTTCTGGCTCGCGCCCGTGCAGGTCTGCCTGCTCCCCGTCCGGGGCTCGGCCGGCGGCACCCCCGCCGACGGCGACTCCGACACCGACCCCGTCGTCGAGCCGCTCGCCGACGAGCTCGCCGCGGACCTGCGGTCCCGCGGCCTGCGCGTCCGCGTCGAGCGCGACGGGTCGCTCGGCAACCGGATCCGGCTGGCCCGACGGCGCCGCGACGCGCTGCTGGGCGTCATCGGCGCGCGGGAGGCGGCGTCGGGCGAGCTCGCGGTGACCGACCCGGCGTCGGGCGTCAGGGCCTCGGTGCCGCTCGCGGAGCTGGGCGACCGGCTGGCGGAGGCGGCCCGGCGGCGGGTGCCGCGCGTCGCGCTCTGAGCGCTCAGCGCACCCAGGTGCGCCGGTCGCGGGCCGCGAGGTGGACGATCTCCAGCTCGCGGTCCGTGAGCACCGGCCTGCGGCGCTCGAGCCACGGCACGAGCTCGCGCGTGGTGAGCACCTCCACGCCCTCGCGCGAGCCCTCGACGCGGGGCTCCTTGGTGCGGACGAACACGATCACGGGCTGCACGGTGATCGGTACGCGCGTGGCCGCGCCCAGGATCTCCTGGGTGCGGCGCGCCTCGTTCCACGCGGCCTCGGCGGTGACGTCGTGCGTGGGGCGGTAGATCGTGTGGATCGTGAACACGCCGCCCGGCCCGAGCACGAGCTGGTCGAGCTCCAGGGCGCCGCCGTCGGACTGGACGGACTGGAGGACGCGCCAGGTGGGGCGCCGGGCGGCGAGCTCCCAGAGCTCGCCCGCGGCGGCGCGGGCGCCGGTGATCCGGTGCCGCATCCCGCGGTGGTGCTCGTCAGGGCTGCCGGTCAGCCGGCCGCGCAGCACGGCCGCCGCGTGCTGCCGGAAGTACGTGCGCCGCCGGTCGATCAGGTGCTTCGCCGGCCGGTTCATCGTGAGGTCGTCACCGCCCGTCAGCCTGCCTGCGCGCAGGTGCGGCAGCGCGTCGGCGACGGTGACCGGAACGCTGGTCGTCTCAGGGCCCATGGGGCGGACGTTACGTCCGCGTTGCCAGGTGCGCGCGTTCTGAGGGTGAAGTGATCACCCGGCGCCGGCCGGGAACGCCCGCCGCGCCACGAGCACCACGACCAGCGCGGCCACGACGAGCACCGCGCCCGTGTACGGCAGCGCGGCGGCGCCGCCGACGCCGAGCACGAGCGCCCCGAGCGCCGCGCCGCCGCCGATGCCGATGTTCGCGGTGGCGTTGACCAGCGCCCCGACGACGTCGGGCGAGGCGCCGCGCGTCCGGATCGCCGCGGTCTGGAAGACGGCGGCGACGGCGCCGAAGCCGATGCTCCAGACGGCCGCCGCAGCGAGTGTGCCCACGGTCGCCGGGAACAGGACGCCCAGGGCGAGGACGCCGCCCGCGACGACCGACAGCGTGACGACCGTGGTCTGCCGCGGCCGCACGTCCAGTCGCGCCGCGGCGTACGCCGCCCCGACGAGTCCCAGCGCGCCGATCAGCAGCAGGGCCGGGCCGAGCGCGGCGGTGGCCAGCCCGGCGGCCAGGAGCAGCACCGAGACGTAGGTGTAGACCGTGAAGTGCCCCAGATAGGCCAGGGCGTTCGCCACGCTGACCTGGGCGAGCGCGGTCCGCCGGGCGCCGCGGGCGGCGTCGTCCGGGGGCGCGCCGCCGCCCGGGACGGACGGCAGCAGCAGGGCCGTGAGCACGCCCGCGACGACGCACACACCCGTCAGGACGAGGAACGCGTTGCGCCAGCCGACGGCGGTGCCCAGAGACGTCGACAGCGGGACGCCGAGGATGAATCCGGCCGACGCGCCCAGGGTGACGAGCGCCAGCGCCCGCCCCGCGAGATGCGGGCGCACCAGCCGAGAGGCGTACCCGATGCTCACGGAGAAGAAGACGGCGTGGGCGGCCCCGCCCAGGGAACGGGCCGCGGCGACGACGGCGAACGTGGGGGCCAGCGCGACGATCACGTTGCTCGCCGTGTAGACGGCCAGGGTGCCGAGCAGCAGCGTCTTGCGCGGCAGCCTCCGCGTCGCGGACGTCAGCGGCAGGGCGAGCGCCGCCACCATGAACGCGTACGCCGTGACCAGGAGGCCCGCGACGGACTCCGAGACGGCGAGGTCGTCGCTGATCAGCGGGAGCAGGCCCACCGGCACCAGCTCGGTGGTCACGGCGACGAACGTGGCGAGGGCCAGGGCGAACAGTCCGCCGGCCGCCTCGCGGACATCGCCGGGCTGCCAGCCGGCGGCGTCGGCGCGTGAAGAGGGCATGGGCCCCATGGTGACATTCGTCGCGACCCGCCCGATGCCGGACCCGCACCCCCTAGACTGGACCGGCCCCCGCCGCCGTGGGCCGATCCCTGTCGTACGACCACCCCCTGACCGTGAGGAAAAACCTGCGTGATCACTGCCCATGGCGTCGAGCTGCGCGTCGGCGCGCGCGTGCTGCTGAGCGAGGCCACCTTCCGGGTCGCCTCGGGCGACCGGATCGGCCTGGTGGGCCGTAACGGCGCCGGCAAGACCACGCTGACCAAGACCCTCGCGGGGGAGACCCAGCCCACGGGCGGGCAGATCGTGCGCGGCACGGATATCGGCTACCTGCCGCAGGACCCGCGCACGGGTGACCTCGAGGTCGTCGCGATGGACCGCGTGCTCTCCGCGCGCAACCTCGACCGCGTGATCGCGCAGATGCGCGCGACCGAGGGCGAGATGGCGTCGGCCGACCCGGACACGCAGGCGGCCGCCCTGGACCGGTACCCCAAGCTGGAGGCGCGGTTCCTCGCCGCCGGCGGGTACGCCGCCGAGTCCGAGGCGCAGATCATCACGGCGAACCTCGGCCTGGACGAGCGCGTGCTGGGCCAGCCGCTGAGCACCCTCTCGGGCGGTCAGCGCCGCCGGATCGAGCTGGCGCGCATCCTGTTCAGCGGCGTCGAGACGCTGCTGCTGGACGAGCCCACCAACCACCTCGACGCCGACTCGATCATCTGGCTGCGCGACTACCTCAAGGCGTACAACGGCGGGTTCATCGTGATCAGCCACGACGTCGACCTGCTGCGTGCCACCGTGAACAAGGTGTTCCACCTGGACGCGAACCGGGGCGAGCTCGACCAGTACAACATGGGCTGGGACACGTACCTGGAGCAGCGGGAGACGGACGAGCGGCGTCGTCGGCGCGAGCGGGCGAACGCGGAGAAGAAGGCCGGCACCCTGCTCGCCCAGGCCGAGAAGATGCGCGCCAAGGCGACCAAGGCGACCGCCGCCCAGAACATGATCAAGCGCGCCGAGAAGATGCTCGGCGGCCTGGAGAACGAGCGCGCCGCCGACCGCGTGGCCAAGCTCCGCTTCCCGACGCCGGCGCCCTGCGGGCGCACTCCGCTGACCGCGAGCGGGCTGTCCAAGGCGTACGGGTCGCAGGAGGTGTTCGCCGGGGTCGACCTGGCGATCGACCGCGGGTCCCGCGTCGTGATCCTCGGCTTCAACGGCGCGGGCAAGACGACGCTGCTGCGCATCCTCGCGGGCGTCGAGGACCCGGACACCGGCGAGGTCGAGCCCGGCCACGGCCTCAAGCTCGGCTACTACGCCCAGGAGCACGACACGCTCGACATGGACGCGACCGTCGTGGAGAACCTGCGGCACGCCGCGCCGGACCTCACCGACACCCAGGTGCGCTCGGTGCTCGGTTCGTTCCTGTTCAGCGGGGACGACGCCGAGAAGCCCGCGCACGTGCTGTCCGGCGGTGAGAAGACGCGGCTCGCGCTGGCGACGATCGTCGTCTCCGGCGCCAACGTGCTGCTCCTCGACGAGCCCACCAACAACCTCGACCCGGCGTCCCGCGCCGAGATCCTCGGGGCGCTCAAGACGTACGAGGGCGCGGTCGTCATGGTGACCCACGACGACGGCGCCGTCGAGGCGCTCGAGCCGGAGCGCGTGCTCCTGCTGCCCGATGGCGACGAGGACCTCTGGAACGACAGCTACCAGGAGCTCGTCTCCCTGGCCTGAGCCAGAGCCGACCTACCGCTGGTCGAGCTTGTCGAGACTCCCGGACGCCGGGGAAGCCACTACTCCGCGGGACGTCTACCCGGAGGCACCACGAGGTCTCGACAGGCTCGACCAACGGGTGACCGCGGCTCAGCGCAGCTGCGACTCGATCAGCGCGTCTTCCTCGTCCTCGGCGCTGCGCCGGCGCTCCTTGGGCGCCTTGCGCGCGCGGACCCCTTCGCCGTCGGATGCCTCGCCGGAGGCCAGCAGTAGGTCGCCCGCCGACACGTTCTCCCCGCGCAGCGCCCCGCGCTCGCGGCGCCAGAGCACGATGTACCCGCCCACGGCGCCGAGCGCGAAGATGGCCCACTGGAACGCGTAGGAGAGGTGCGAGCCCGGGTCGGTGTCCGGCTTGGGCAGGGTCGCCAGCGCGATGTCGGGAGCGGGCTGCTCCGACCGCAGCGCGCCGTACGCGCCGACGGTGCGCCCCTCGGCCCACCCGGCGCCGTCGGGCCCGGCGGCGAGCACCTGGGCCGTCGAGATCGCCTGCACCTGGCCGGGCTGTGCGCCACGGTCGGACGGCGGCTCGTCGGCGCGCAGCGACACCACGACGGTCACGTCGCCCGAGGGGGCGTCCGGGACGGCGTCCGGCCCCCGCGCGTCGCGCCCGAGCGGCACGGTGCCGCGGTTGACGACCAGCACGATCTCCTGGCCGTCCGGCAGGCGCGTCTCGAACGGCACCAGCACGTGGTACCCGTTGCGGCCCGCGACGGGCCGGTTGCGCAGCAGCACGGTCGCGTCCGCGACGTAGTGGCCCTCCAGCTCGACCGGGCGCCAGACGTCGGAGTCCGGCACCACCGCGCCTGGCCCGGGCAGGATCTCGTCCACGGGCACCGCGGGCGCCGACCAGTTGTTCTCGATGAGGTCGATCTCGGCCTCGCGGGACTCGTACCGGTTCCACTGCCAGCGTCCGGCGACCAGGCACAGCGCGGCCAGCACCACGGCGGCCACCGCCAGGATCACCCACTGGCGGGTGGTGCGTGGACCGCGCGCGTCGTCGGGCGCCGGGGAGCGTTCGGCCACGGGCGTCTGGCTCACGAGACCCTTTCCAGCTCCGCGACCGGGACGGTCTGCTTCCAGAAGGACCGGGCGCCCAGGAACTGCTCGAGGTGCTCGCGGTGCTCGTCGCAGGCGAGCCACACCTTGCGCCGCTGCGGGGTGTGCAGCTTCGGGTTGTTCCAGAGCAGGCCCCACGCGGCCTGCTCGCGGCAGCCCTTGGCGCTGCAGATCAGCTCGCCGTCGGGAACGGCGTCGGGCGTCCCGCCCGTCAGTCCCAGCACGTCCATCAGTCGTCCACGTGGTTGATCACGCGGCCCGAGCCAGGGCTCAGCCGTCCGGTCCCGTCGTGGGTGCCCTCGTCGTCCGGACGGTCGTCCTGCGACCCGGCCGGCCTGGCCTCGTGCGCGACCGGGGGCGCCTCCTCGGGCAGCTCCTCCAGCATCGGGGCCGCCTGCGGCGTGACGGGGGAGGTGTCGTGCGTCGTGTGGTCGCGGCCGGCGTTGGCGACGAGCACCGCCGAGTACGGCAGCACCACCGCGGCCGCCACCAGGGCCCAGCGCACCCAGCCGTCGACCAGCACGGCGCCGATGATGCAGACCACGCGGATGGACATCTGGATGAGGTAGCTGCGCGTGCGGCGCGCCTGGTCCACCGCCAGCGGCTCGGGGGCCGAGGTGATGGAAGGAACCGGCTCGCTCATGCTGCCAGTCTACGTGCGCCGGACCTCGCCGGACACGACTCCGGCATACCTCACACGATGTGGTGCATGCTGGACGTACAAGAGGTTGTTGTAGGAAACCGACAAGGTCCGGTGGATCCCTGTGGCCCGGCGCGCGCGGCGCGCGTCCGACGCGCGGGGTAGCGTCGCAGCGGACCCGGATCGACCCAGGTCCCGGCCGCGGCCCCCAGCCTTGCGCGGCCCCTTGCGAAAGCCCAGCATCGAGGAGCCTCAGGTGACCACCACGCCCGCCACCCAGAGCATTGCCGCAGGTCCGACCGGCCGTGTCGTCGTCGTGACGGGTGCCGCACGCGGCATCGGCCGCGCCATCGCCGAGCGCTTCGTCGCCGACGGCGACCGCGTCGCCACGATCTACCGCGGCGGGGACCTGCCCAAGGGCGTCGAGCCCTACGTGGCGGACGTCACGGACACCGGGGCCGTCGACGCCGCGTTCTCCGCGATCGAGGCCGACCTGGGCCCGGTCGAGGTGCTCGTCGCCAATGCCGGCGTGACCAAGGACCAGCTCCTCATGCGCATGAGCGACGAGGAGTTCGAGACCGTCATCGACGTGAACCTCAAGGGCACGTTCCGCTGCGTCCGCCGCGCCTCCAAGGGCATGATCCGCGCCCGCAAGGGCCGCATCGTGCTGCTCGGCTCGATCGTCGGCACGTCCGGCGGCCCCGGCCAGGTCAACTACGCCGCCTCGAAGGCGGCCCTGGTGGGCATGGCCCGCTCGATCACCCGCGAGCTGGGCTCGCGCGGCATCACCGCGAACGTCGTCGCGCCCGGCTACGTCGAGACCGACATGACGGCCGCGCTGTCCGACGACGTGCGCAACGGCTACCTGAAGTCGATCCCCGCGGGCCGCTTCGCCACGCCGGACGAGGTCGCCGCCGTCGTCTCGTTCGTCGCCTCCGACGCCGCCGGCTACGTCTCGGGTGCCCTCATCCCCGTCGACGGCGGTCTCGGGATGGGTCACTGACCCGTAGTCTGACGCCGCCACCAGCGGTTTCGTCGGTACATATCCAACATTCCCCGCGCGTGACACGGCGCGGAGTTTCGTTCCACGCTGCAATCCGCATTACGCTCGCACCCAGCACAGGGGTTGCTCCGGCACGCCTGCGCCTGATCGGAAGGACAACATGGGTCTCCTCGAAGGTAAGAAGCTGCTCGTCACGGGCGTGCTGACGGACTCGTCGATCGCATTCCACGCCGCCCGGCTCGCCCAGGAGGAGGGCGCGGAGGTCGTGCTCTCGTCCTTCGGACGGCAGATGAAGCTGACCCAGGCCTTCGCCAAGCGTCTCCCCGTCGAGGCGCCGGTCGTGGAGCTGGACGTCACCAGCCAGGAGGACCTCGACGCACTGGCCGACGCCGTGCGCGCGGAGGGCTTCGAGCGGCTCGACGGCGTCGTGCACTCGATCGGGTTCGCGCCGCAGTCCGTCATGGGCGGCAACTTCCTCTCGGGCACCTGGGAGGACGTCGCCACCGCGCTGCACGTCTCGACGTTCTCGTACAAGTCGCTCGCGGTGGCCGCCAAGCCGCTGATGACCGACGGCGGTGCCGTCGTCGGCCTCACGTTCGACGCGCAGTTCGCCTGGCCCGTCTACGACTGGATGGGTGTGGCCAAGGCCGGTCTGGAGTCCGCGAACCGCTACCTGGCGCGCGACCTCGGCCCTGAAGGAATCCGCTGCAACCTCGTCTCGGCTGGGCCCATCCGGACCACCGCCGCCAAGTCCATCCCGGGCTTCGCGACGATGGAGGACGCCTGGCCGACGCGAGCCCCCCTCGGCTGGGACCAGACCACCGCAGAGCCGGCCGCGCGCGCCGTCGCCGCCCTGCTGTCCGACTGGTTCCCGGCGACGACAGGCGAGATCGTGCACGTCGACGGCGGCGTGCACGCCATGGGCCAATAGATGGGCAGGAGGCACTGATGGGCAGAGCGTCGGGCACGGAGCCCACCACGACGCCGTCACGGCGTCTGGTGTTGCTCCGGCACGCGAAGGCGGAGCCGGCGTCGGAACTTCCCGACGAGTCGCGGCCCCTCGCCTTGCGTGGCCGGGACCAGGCAGGGAAGGTCGGGGCGGCGCTGGTCGCGTCCGGCCTCGTGCCCGACGCCGTCCTCGTCTCCGGGGCGTTGCGGACGCGGCAGACCTGGGACCTCGTGCGCAAGCACCTGGGGGAGCCGTCGGTGTCCTACACCGACGACCTGCTGGGTGCCATGCCGCGCGGCGTCCTGGCGCTGGTGCGTGAGCTGGACCCCGCGGCCCGCACCGTGCTGGTGATCGGTCACGAGCCCGCGATGGCGGGCACGGCCGAGCTCCTGGCCGGGCCGGGCTCGGAGGACGGCGCTCTCGCGCAGGTGCGCGTCGGCGTCCCGACGGCGACCTACTCGGTGCTGGAGGCCGACCTGGCCTGGGCGGACTGGGACCGCAAGACGGCCCGCCTGACCGAGGTCACGCGCCCGGCCTGACGGCTCTGTGTGTCAGACGACGACGGACGTGTCAGACGTACAGGTCCCTCGAGGGACCTGAGGGTCTGACACGTCCGTTCGCGTCTGACAGGTCCGTCAGAGCAGGGCCAGCAGGTTGTCGAGGCGGTCCTCGATCACATACGGGGCCTGCTCGCGCACGAGCGGCTTGGCGTTGAACGCCACCCCGACGCCGGCCAGGCCGATCATGTCGAGGTCGTTCGCGCCGTCGCCCACCGCGACGGTCTGCTCCAGCGGCACACCGGCCTGCGCCGCCCACTCGCGGAGCGTCGCGGCCTTCGCGGCCCGGTCGATGACGGGGCCCACGGTGCGGCCGGTCAGCACGCCGTCGGCGACCTCCAGCCGGTTGGCCCGCACGAGCTCGATCCCCAGCTTGCGCGCGATCGGGACGGCGATCTCCTCGAACCCGCCCGAGACCAGCCCGAACGCCCAGCCGCGCGCCTGGCACTCGGCCACGAGCTCGCGGGCGCCCGGCATCAGCTCCACCGCGGCGCGGACCTTGTCCAGCGCCTCGACGGGCACGCCGGCCAGGGTCGCCACGCGCTCGCGCAGCGATCCGGCGAAGTCGAGCTCGCCCCGCATCGCGCGCTCGGTCACGGCGGCCACCTCGTCGCGGGTGCCCGCGTGCTCGGCGATGAGCTCGATGACCTCCTGGCGAAAGAACGTGGAGTCGGCGTCGGACACGATGAGTCGCTTCACGGGACCCAGTGTGCCGGAGCGCCGCGCAGCGGCGCGGCCCCGTCCACGCACTGCGCACTGGCGGGGCGCGCCCCGGGCCTCAGGGGCACGAACGTAGGAGTAGTGGCGCGCTGGGGGCGCGGAGTGGGGCACCCCCGACGGTGGGCGCCGCGGGGCCGGCCGCAGCCGCGGCCGCAGCCGGCGGGCCGGCGTCAGTCGACGATCGTGCCCTTCGGGACCACCACGAGCCCCGACTCCGTGACCGTGAAGCCGCGCGCGCGGTCCTCGTCGTGGTCGACGCCGATGCGCGCCCGCTCGTTGATGATCACGTTCTTGTCCACGATCGCGCGGTGCACGTGCGCGTAGCGGTGCACCTGGACGTCGTCCATCAGCACCGAGTTGGACACGTTCGACCACGAGTGCAGGTGCACGCCGGGGGACAGCACCGACCCCGCCGCCTGCGCGCCCGAGATGAGCACGCCCGGCGACACGATCGACTCCGCCGCGTGCCCCATCCGGCCCGGGCCCGCGTGCACGAACTTGGCCGGCGGCAGCCCCGTGTAGCCCGTGTACAGCGGCCACTCCATGTTGTAGAGGTTGAAGACCGGGTGCACCGCGATCAGGTCGGTGTGCGCGTCGTAGAACGAGTCGATCGTCCCGACGTCGCGCCAGTAGCCGCGGTCGCGCTCGGTGGAGCCGGGCACGTCGTTGCGGATGAAGTCGTAGACGCCCGCCTCGCCCTCGGCCACGAACGCCGGGATGATGTCGCCGCCCATGTCGTGCCGCGAGTCGGGGTTGGCCGCGTCCTTGGTGACCGCCTCGACCAGCGCGTCGGCGTCGAACACGTAGTTGCCCATCGAGGCGAGGATCTCGCCGGGGGAGTCGGGCAGACCCGTGGGCTCGGTCGGCTTCTCCAGGAACTCCCGGATCTTCGACGGGTCGGCCGGGTCCACGTCGATGACGCCGAACTGGTCGGCCATGTCGATCGGCTGCCGGATCGCGGCGACCGTGGCACGCGCGCCGGACTCGATGTGCGCGTCCACCATCTGCGAGAAGTCCATGCGGTAGACGTGGTCGGCACCGACCACGACCACGATGTCGGGCCGCTCGTCGTCGATGATGTTGAGGCACTGGTAGATCGCGTCGGCACTGCCGAGGTACCAGTGCTTGCCCACGCGCTGCTGCGCCGGCACCGGTGCCACGAAGTTGCCCAGCAGCGGCGACATGCGCCAGGTCTTGGAGATGTGGCGGTCCAGGGAGTGGGACTTGTACTGCGTCAGCACGACGACGTGCAGGTACCGCGAGTTGACGATGTTCGACAGCGCGAAGTCGACCAGGCGGTAGATACCGCCGAAGGGCACTGCTGGTTTGGCGCGGGCGGCGGTCAGCGGCATCAGCCGCTTTCCCTCACCGCCGGCGAGGACGATCGCAAGGACGCGTGGGGCGGAGGCCATACGGTGACATTAAGCCCTTTCCGGCGGTTCCGTCAGGTGGCACGCTGAGACCTGGCGCACGCTAGGTTGGCACCGTGCCCGACGTTCCCGCCGCCCCCGGCCCCGCCCCCCAGCCCGACGCGCCAGCCGCGCCCGACGCGGCCCCCGCCCCGCGCCCGGCCGGCATGCTCCGCGTGGACCTGCTCACCCGCGAGTTCCCGCCGCACGTGTACGGCGGCGCGGGCGTCCACGTCGCCGAGCTGGCCGCCGTCCTGCGGCAGCACGCCGACGTCCGCGTGCGCTGCTTCGACGGCCCGCGCGACGCCGCGACCGAGGCCTCCGGCATCACCGGCTACACGACGCCGACGGCGCTCGCGGGCGCCAACGCCGCCCTGGCCACCCTGGGCACCGACCTCGTGATGGCCGACGACGTCGCGGGCGCCGACCTGCTGCACTCCCACACCTGGTACGCCAACATGGCGGGACACCTGGGCGGCCTGCTGCACGGCGTGCCGCACGTCGTCACGGCGCACTCGCTGGAGCCCCTGCGCCCCTGGAAGGCCGAGCAGCTCGGCGGCGGCTACGCGCTCTCCTCGTGGGCCGAGCGCACCGCGTACCTGGGCGCCGCCGGGGTCATCGCGGTCTCGGCGGGCATGCGGGCCGACATCCTGCGCGTCTACCCGGAGCTCGACCCCGAGCGCGTGCACGTGGTGCACAACGGCATCGACCTGTCCGGCTGGCGGCGTCCCGACGCCGACGACGCCGAGGCCCGCGCCGCCGCGGAGGCGACCGTCCGCCGCCACGGCATCGACCCGGACCGCCCCGCCGTCGTGTTCGTCGGCCGGATCACGCGGCAGAAGGGCCTGCCGTACCTGCTGCGCGCGGCCGCAGAGCTGCCGCCGGAGGTGCAGCTCGTGCTGTGCGCCGGGGCGCCCGACACCCCGGAGATCATGGCCGAGGTGCGGGGCCTGGTCGAGCGCCTGCGCGAGACCCGCACCGGCGTCGTCTGGATCGAGGAGATGCTGCCGCGGCCCGACCTGATCGCCGTGCTGGCCGCGTGCACCGTGTTCGTCTGCCCGAGCGTCTACGAGCCGCTCGGCATCGTGAACCTGGAGGCCATGGCGGTGGGCCTGCCCGTGGTCGGCACGGCCACGGGCGGCATCCCCGAGGTGGTCGACGACGGCATCACCGGCCTGCTGGTCCCGATCGAGCAGTCCGACGACGGCACCGGCACCCCGCTCGACCCCGACCGGTTCGTGGCCGACCTGGCCGCCGCGCTGACCCGCGTGGCCACGGACCCGGCGGGTGCGGCGGCGCTGGGGGCCGCGGGCCGCCGTCGGGCGGAGGACCACTTCGCCTGGTCGGCCATCGCGGACCGCACCATGGACGTCTACCGGCGGGTGCTGGCGAGCGCCTAGCGGTCAGGCCACCCGGCCGTACGTCGCCGCGCTCATCGCGTGCCGCGCCGTGCGGTCCACCTCGCGCAGCGCCGTGGAGCGCTGGTCGACCTGGAAGACGTTGACCGCGCCGCCGTCGTCCACCGTGCCCAGGGCGACGATGGCGCGCAGCCGGTTGGCGAGGTCCAGCACGCGGGCGCGCCGGCCGTCGAGGTGCGGCACCGGCCACGACGACGTGCTGGCGGAGCGGATCCGCTCGATCGCGTCGGCGGCGTCGTCGCGCCAGCGGGCGACGTCGAGCTGGTCCAGGGCCTCCGTGGCCCTCATGAGGCTCGTGCGCAGCTCGCGCTCGGCGTCGGCCACCGAGCCGATGGTGCCCAGCACCAGCGTGGTCCACTCCGGGACCGCCACCACGTGCCACGCGACCAGGTGACCGGGCTCGATGTGGCTGCCGAACGCCTGGACCCTGGGCACGGCGGCCCAGCTCCCGGCGGGCGTCGTGATCACCACGCACTCACCGGCCTCGGTGGCGTCGTGGTTGGCGGCCGCGGGGACGCCCGAGGCGTCACCGGGCGCCGGGAGGAGCGCGCACACCTCGCGCGGCCCCTCCGTCCAAGCCGTGAAGAGGGTGTCGAGATCCGTTCCGTCGGCGAAGCCGGGCAGCCCCTCCACGGTGTGCGGCTCGTCGTCGCCCACCACGGACTTCACGGCGTCCGAGGTGTCGCCTATGCCCTGCAGCCACAGGGCGAGCAGCACGCTCCGGGGGAGGTCCTGTTCGATGTCCACCGCAGCACTGTAGATGACACCTTCTCAGGTAGGGTCGGTGCCCATGAGCTCGGTTCTCCACCTTGCGGGCGTCACCGTCCGTCGCGGCACCTCGACCATCCTCGATTCCGTGGACTGGCAGGTGAACGAGGGAGAGCGCTGGATCGTTCTCGGGCCCAACGGCGCGGGCAAGACGACCCTGCTCCAGATCGTCGCGGCGCGCCTGCACCCGACGTCGGGCACCGCGAACATCCTGGACGCGACCCTCGGCCGGGTCGACGTGTTTGAGCTGCGCCCGCGCATCGGCATCGCCAGCGCGGCGCTCGCCGAGCGGCTGCCGACGGCGGAGACCGTGCGCGACGTCGTGCTGACCGCTGCCTACGGCGTGACCGGCCGCTGGCGCGAGAGCTACGACGAGCTCGACGAGCAGCGGGCCAAGGACCTGCTGGCCTCGTTCGACGTCGACCACCTCGCCGACCGCACCTACGGCACCCTGTCCGAGGGCGAGCGCAAGCGCGTGCAGATCGCCCGGGCCCTCATGACCGACCCCGAGCTGCTGCTGCTCGACGAGCCCGGCGCCGGCCTCGACCTGGGCGGCCGCGAGGAGCTGGTGGCCACGCTGTCCGCGCTCGCGGACGACCCGGCCTCCCCGGTGCTGATCCACGTGACGCACCACGTCGAGGAGATCCCGCCGGGCTTCACGCACCTGCTGCTCATGAAGAAGGCGGGCATCCAGGCGGCCGGCCCGATCGAGGAGGTCCTCACCGCGGACAACCTCTCGGCGGCCTTCGGGCTGCCCCTGGTCGTGGCCCACGGCGGCGGTCGCTGGCTCGCTCGCGCCGCCCGCTGACCGCGTCATTCCGTCACCCCCGGCCCGGAATCTTCCGGGGCTCCGGGAAAACCTTCTGAAACGGCGATTTCACTACCGCTGTGTCAGTGGTCCTTGGTAAAGTCCGGGCAAAGGTCCGAGGTAGCGGTAATTTCACCGCGAGGGCCCGCCGTCGGAGAGGTTCCGACGGCGACCGGTCGCCAACCGGAGTGGACGCTCGGAGGGAGCAACCCATGGCGTGGTTGTGGTGGGTAGGGGCGGCGCTGATCTTCGCGCTGATCGAGCTCTTGTCGTTGGACTTCGTCTTCATCATGTTCGCGGGCGGCGCGCTGGCCGCGGCCGTCGCGAACGGCGCGGGAGCCCCGCTGTGGATGCAGGCCATCGTGTTCGTCGTGGCGTCGGTGGTGCTGCTCGTGACGCTTCGGCCCACGCTGATCCGGCACCTGCGCAACAACACGCCGAAGGCGCCCACCAACGCCGAGGCGAACGTGGGTCGCACGGCATCGGTGGTTCAGGAGGTCAGCACCGCGTCGGGGCTGATCAAGCTGAGCGGAGAGGTCTGGAGCGCGCGCTCCGTGCCCGGGTCGCCTCTGCTGCCCGCCGGCACTAGCGTTCGTGTGGTCCAGATCGACGGCGCCACCGCCGTCGTCGAGCCGGCGTAGCCGCCTGGCGCCTGGGCGCCCCTTTTGTGTTGTCCCAGACAGTCCTGTCAGAAGCGTTTCGTGCGCATCAGAAGCGTCAAACCGCCTGCGGGCCAAGGTGCCCGCGTAAGGAGAACTCGTGGAGTCATTCGGGCAAGTCCTGCTCTATCTGATCATTGCCCTGGTCGTGATCGTCGGTATCGTCGCGGTGATCCGCGCCGTGCGGATCGTTCCTCAGTCGGTGGCGCTCGTGGTCGAGCGCCTGGGTCGGTACTCCAAGACGCTCGACCCGGGCCTGCACGTGCTGGTGCCGTTCGTGGACCGTGTCCGCGCCGGTGTGGACCTGCGCGAGCAGGTCGTCTCGTTCCCGCCCCAGCCCGTGATCACCAGCGACAACCTGGTGGTCGAGATCGACACCGTCATCTACTTCCAGGTGACGGACGCCAAGTCCGCGGTCTACGAGATCGCGAACTACATCACCGCCATCGAGCAGCTCACCGTCACCACGCTGCGTAACGTGATCGGCTCGATGGACCTCGAGCAGACGCTGACCAGCCGTGACCAGATCAACGGACAGCTGCGTGGCGTGCTCGACGAGGCGACCGGTCGCTGGGGTATCCGCGTCAACCGCGTCGAGCTCAAGTCGATCGACCCGCCGCCGTCGGTGCAGGGCTCCATGGAGCAGCAGATGCGCGCCGAGCGTGACCGGCGTGCCGCGATCCTCACCGCGGAGGGTGTCAAGCAGTCCGCCATCCTCACGGCCGAGGGTCAGAAGCAGTCCGAGATCCTGAAGGCCGAGGGTGACGCCCAGGCGCAGATCCTGCGCGCCGAGGGTGAGTCCCGCGCGATCCTCCAGGTCTTCGAGGCCATCCACCGCGGTGACGCCGACCCGAAGCTGCTGGCCTACCAGTACCTGCAGACGCTGCCGCAGATCGCGAACGGCACCTCGAACACCACCTGGGTCATCCCCACGGAGTTCACCGCCGCGCTGGGCAACATCGCCTCCGGCTTCGGCGGCGGTGCCGGCCCGGCCGTCCCGCCGCCCCCGCCGGGCGAGGGCCCGACCGGCCCGCGCGGGCCGATCGACTCCGTGCTGGACGAGCCCCTGCTGCCGGACCCCGCCGAGGCGCTCGCCGAGGCGCAGCGGCAGGCCGAGGCCGCCACGGCCGACGCGACGAGCGCCGGCACGCGGTCGGGCGACCCGTTCGACACCGAGTCCGAGCGCGGCCAACGCCCGGGCGGTTCGACGCCGCCCCCGCCGGTGCCCCCGGCACCGCCGGCCGGCTGAGGTAGAACCCTGGCGAAGTAGAACGGCAGACAAACAGTGGGGCCGGAGCAC